>NZ_JBJGYL010000013.1:0-128501 GCF_054049975.1 Geodermatophilus sp. SYSU D01119
CCCCCACCCCCCACCCCCCCCCCCGCCCCCCCCCCCCCCCCCCCCCCCCCCCCCCCCCCCCCCCCCCCCCCCCCCGGGGCCGCCGTCGTCTACAGGTACTGGCCGCCGCCGGGGCGGGGTTCCGCCGCGCTCGGGCCACCGGGCAGCGCCCGCCCCCGCCGGATCTCCTCCAGCTGCGCGCGGGCGGCCATCTGCTGGGCGAACAGCGCCGTCTGGATGCCCTGGAAGACGCCCTCGAGCCAGCCGACCAGCTGGGCCTGGGCGATGCGCAGCTCGGCGTCGGACGGCGTCGAGCTGTCGCTGAACGGCGAGGTGATCCGCCGCAGCTCCTCGGAGAGCTCGGGGGCCAGGCCCTGCTCGAGCTCGCGGATCGAGGAGGCGTGGATGTCGCGCAGCCGGGCGCGGCTGGCGTCGTCGAGGGGCGCGGCCCGCACCTCCTCGAGCAGCTGCTTGATCATCGTGCCGATCCGCATGACCTTGGCCGGCTGCTCCACCATGTCGCCGAGGCCGGGCTGCCCGTCGCCGTCCTCCTGGCCCGCCGCGGGCACCGGCATCGCGCCCACCGGCCGGCCGTCGGGGCCGACGACCAGCACCTGCTGCGGACGTTCGCTGCCGTTCCCGGGTGCCGTCATGCCCTCCATCCTGCCCCGCGCGGTCGAGCGCCGAACGCGGGCCGGTGCGGCGGCGCGGGCGGGTGGGGAGGGCAACTAGGGTCGCCCGCATGCACCCGGGGGAACACAGGCTGGACGTCGCGCGCGTCCGCGGCCAGTTCCCGGGGCTCTCCGACGGCTTCGTGCACACCGACGCGCCCGCCGGCACGCTGATGCCGGAGAGCGTCGTGCACGCGGTCTCCTCGGCGATGCGCGTGCCGGTGGCCAACCGCGGCGGGGTGTTCCCCTCCTCGGCGCGCACCGAGAGCCTGGTGGCCAGCGCCCGGGCGGCCGTGGCCGACCTCGTCGGCGGCCTGTCCACCGGCGTCGTGCTGGGCCCCAACACCACGACGCTGACCTACGCCTTCGCCCGCGCCCTGTCGCGCACCTGGCGCTACGGCGACGAGGTGGTGGTCAGCCGCCTCGACCACGACGCGAACATCCGGCCCTGGGTGACGATGGCCGAGCGCGCCGGCGCGGTGGTGCGCTGGGCCGAGGTGGACATCGAGACCGGCGAGCTGCCCGCCTGGCAGTACGACGAGCTGATCACCCCGCGCACCCGGCTGGTGGCGGTCACCGCGGCGAGCAACGCGATCGGCACCCGGCCCGACGTCGCCGCGATCGCCGCGCGAGCGCACGCGGTGGGCGCGCTGGTCTACGTCGACGCCGTGCAGGCCGCGCCGCACGTCTACCTGGACAAGACGGCGCTCGGCGCGGACTTCGTCGCCGTCTCCGCGTACACGTGGTGCGGCCCGCACGTGGGCGCCGTGGTGGCCGACCCGGCGCTGCTGGCCGAGCTCGACCCCGACCGGCTGCTGCCCACCCCCGACCGGGTGCCCGACCGGCTGGAGAGCGGCACGCCGCCCTTCGAGCTGTACGCCGGGGTGACCGCCGCCGTCGACCACCTGGCCGGCCTGTGCGAGGACGCCACCGGCAGCCGCCGCGACCGGCTGCACACCTCGATGACCGCCGTCGCGGCCTACGAGGGCAGCCTGTTCGAGTGGCTGGACCAGGCGCTGCGGGCCATGCGGCACGTGCAGGTGGTCGGCTTCCCCGAGCACACGACGCCGACGCTGTCGTTCACCGTCCCCGGCATGCGCCCGCGGCAGGTGGCCGCCGAGCTGTCCCGCCGCGGGATCTGCGCCTGGGACGGCGACTTCTACGCCCGCGAGCTGTTCGACGCGCTCGGCGTCAACGAGCTCGGCGGCGCCGTCCGCCTCGGCCTCGCGCACTACAACACCGCCGAGGAGGTCGGCTACGTGATCGACTCGGTGGCGGCGCTGCGCGCGCTCTAGGCGTCGGGGAGCAGCAGCACCTTCCCGACGTGCTCGCTGGCCTCCACCACGCGGTGCGCCTCGGCCGCGCGGGACATCGGCAGCCGCCGGTCCACGATCGGCCGCACCACGCCCCGCTCGACGTCGGGCCAGACCTCGGCGCGCACCGCCGCGACGATCGCGTCCTTGCCGCCGGGGCCGGTGCTCGGGCGGGAGCGCAGCGCCGTCGCGGCCACCGACGCCCGCTTGGCCAGCAGCTTCCCGAGGTCGAGCTCCGCCCTCGTCCCGCCCTGCATGCCGATGACCACCAGCCGCCCGCCGACGGCGAGGGCGTCGACGTTGCGGGCCAGGTACTTGGCGCCCATGTTGTCCAGGACGACGTCGGCACCCGCCCCGCCGGTGACCTCGCGGACCCGCTCGACGAAGTCCTCCTCGCGGTAGTCGATCGTCACCTCGGCGCCGAGCTCCCGGCAGGCGGCCCGCTTGGCCTCCGTGCCGGCGGTGGTGAGCACCCGCGCCCCGGCGCGGGCGGCGAGCTGGATGGCCATCGTGCCGATGCCGCTGGACCCGCCGTGGACGAGGAACGTCTCCCCGCGCCGCAGGCCCGCGAGCTGGAAGACGTTGGACCACACGGTGCAGGTGACCTCCGGCAGCGCGGCCGCGGTGGCCAGCTCGACGCCGGCCGGGCGGGGGAGCAGCTGCACGGCCGGGACGGCGACCCGCTCGGCGTAGCCGCCACCGGCCAGCAGCGCGCACACCTCGTCGCCCACCGACCAGCCGGTGACGCCCTCGCCGACCTCGCTGACGACGCCGCTGCACTCCAGGCCCAGGATCTCGCTGGCGCCCCGCGGCGGCGGGTAGTTGCCGGCCCGCTGGAGGAGGTCGGCCCGGTTGACCGCCGTCGCGGCCACGTCGACCACCACCTCGCCCGGGCCGGCCACCGGGTCGGGCACCTCACCCCAGCCGAGCACCTCGGGTCCGCCGGGTCCGCTCGTGGTCACCGCTCGCATGCCCCGACCCTAGGAGGGGCGCCCGGCCGGGGTCTCCCGCGGCGGGCGCCGAGGCACCGGACACGGCCAGGCAGCGCCCGCCCGGGTCCCCGGGGCCGGTCGCGAGGTCGGCCAGCACCCCGCCCACCGCCCGGCGCGAGACGTGCATGCCCTCGACGTCACCGGCCGCCGACGTCGCGGCCGGCTCGTCCCCGTCGGTCAGGTACACCGGCTGGACGATCGTCCAGTCCAGGCCGCTGTCGCGGACGATCCGCTCCTGCCGCTCGTGGTCGGCGATCTGCGGGCGCAGCAGCAGCGCGAACACCAGCTTCGACGACAGGGGCAGCCGGTGCCGCGTCTCGCCCACGCCGTAGGAGGACTGCACCACCAGCCGCGGCACGCCGTGCTCGCGCATGGCGGCGACCAGCGCGGCCGTCCCGCGGGACCGCACGTCCATCGGCGTCCCCCGGCTGCCGCGCAGCCGCACCGCGAGCGGGTGCTCGCTGATCCCCAGCGCCACCACCACGGCGTCCTGCCCCCGGACCGCGCGGGCGACGTCGGCCGGCCGCGTCGCGTCGCCGTCCACCGTCCGCACCGCCGCGTCTCCCGCGGCGCCCCCCGGGAAGGCGGCCCCCGCCCGCCGCGCGAACGCCGTCACCTCGTGTCCCCGCGCGGTCAGCGCCTCGACCGCGGCCCGTCCCGATCCACCCGTCGCACCCACCACCAGCACGCGCACGTCCCTGCTCCTCCCGGTCCCGCCGGCCGCCCCGGCCGGTCGTGATCGAGGCTGGCCGACCGCGCCGCGCCGGCCCATGACCGCGCGTCCGGCGTCCGTGCCCGTTCGTCCGGCGACCCTGGACGCCCGGTACGGGACGCAGCAGGCTGGCGCCGTGGACGGGAGCGGAGACGTCGGGGTCCGGGGAGGCACGCCGGTCGGGGTCCCCACCGGGGCGGACCCGGGCCGGCCGTGGACGCCGGTCGACCCGGTCGGCGACCTGCTGGCCGACCTGCGCATCCACGGCACCTTCTACTGCCGGTCGGAGGCGACGGCGCCCTGGGGCGTGGAGATGCCCGCCTTCCCCGGGTGCATGGCCTTCCACGTCGTCACCCGGGGCACCGTCGTGCTCGAGGTCGGCGGCGAGCAGCTGACCCTCGGCGTCGGCGACCTGGCCCTGGTCCCGCACGGCCGCGGGCACCTGCTGCGCAGCGCGGCCGGGGCGCCGGTCGCCGGGCGGGCCGACCTGCTGCCGCAGCAGCAGGTGGGCGAGCACTACTCCGTCCTGCGGCTCGACGGCGGCGGAGCCGCGGCCGGGATGGTGTGCGGCGTCGTCGAGCCCGCCCGGCCCGGCGCGGCCCACCTGCTCGACCTGCTGCCGCCGGTCCTGGTGGTCGACGGCCGCGACCCCCGCCGCAGCGGGTGGCTGCCGCTGCTGCTGCAGGTGATCTCCGACGAGGCCGCCGAGGACCGCCCGGGCGCGGAGGCGGTGATCACCCGGCTGGCCGACGTCGTCGTGCTGCAGGCCGTCCGGACGTGGCTGGACACCGCGGCCACCGGCCCCGGGTGGCTGCGCGCGCTGCGCGACCCGCAGGTCGGCCAGGCCGTGGCGCTGCTGCACCGCGAGCCCGGGGCGGCGTGGACGCTGACCCGGCTGGCGCGGGAGGCCCGGATGTCGCGCTCGTCGTTCGCGGCCCGGTTCACCGAGCTCGCCGGGGAGCCGGTCATGCGCTACCTGGCGCGCTGGCGGATGCACCTGGCCACGGTGGCGCTGGCCGAGGGCGCGCAGGTGGGGGAGCTGGCCGGGCGCCTGGGCTACGAGTCGGAGGCGGCCTTCTCCCGCGCCTACAAGCGCATCGTCGGCGTCCCGCCGACCATGGCCGGGCAGTCGGCGCGGTAGCCGCCGGGCCGCTCCAAGCGGCCCGCAAGCACCCTGCATGAGCCGGGCGGCACCGTCCCGGTCATGACGACGACGCTGCCGCCGACCCGGACCGCCGCCACCTCCCGCGGTGCGGTCACCGAGCTGACCGACCACGCGCTCCTGCACCGAGCCCTGCGCTCGGGCCTGCGGCTGGCCGGCCGCGCGGTCACCGGGGTGGCGCTCGACGACCCGTGCGACCCGGCCCGGCAGCGCGAGCTGGTGCGCTGGACGGCGGGCGTGCTGGTCGAGGTCCGGGCGCACGCCGCGCTGCGCCGGGAGCTCGAGGCCGCGGTGTCCCGGGCGGTGCTCCCCGGCGCCCCCGGCGGCGCCGACACGGCCTCGGACGCCGCGCTCGACGCCTCGCTCGCTCGCGCCCGCCGGGCGCTGCTGGTCTTCGCCCGCGACGCCAGCGCCGGCGCCCCGCACCTCGCCGTCGCGCTGACCGAGCTCACCGCCCTGGTCGACGACCGGCTCGAGGCCGAGGAGGCGGGCGTCCTGCCCCTGGTCGACGCGCACGTCCCCGCGGCCGAGCGCGACCGGGCCGTGCGGACCGCCCGGCGCCTGCTCCCCACCGGCCAGGACGCGTTCACGCTGCCCTGGCTGCTGGACGCCTGCCACCCCGCCGAGCGCGTGACGGTGCTGCGGACGGCGTCCCGGTCGGCCCGGCTGGTGCTGCGGTTCGCCGGCGCGCGGCACGGACGCACCCGCGACGCGGTGCTGGGCCTCCCGTGGTGACCTGCCGGGACGACGGGAGGCCGGCTCCCCCGGAGGGGAACCGGCCTCCCGCTGGTCTCAGGCCCGGGCCTTGAGGTCCTTGCGCAGGATCTTGCCGGCCGCGGACTTCGGCACCTGCTCGATGAACTCGACCGCGCGGATCTTCTTGTGCGGGGCGAGCCGCTCGGCGGCGTAGTCCATGACCTCCTGCTCGGAGATCTCCGCGCCGGGCGCCCGGACGACGAATGCCTTGGGCAGCTCCTCGCCGCTCTCCTCGTCCTTGACGCCGATGACCGCGGCGTCGGCGATGGCCGGGTTGTTGATGAGCACGGCCTCGAGCTCGGCCGGGGCCACCTGGTAGCCCTTGTACTTGATCAGCTCCTTGACCCGGTCGACGACCGTGTAGCAGCCGTTCTCGTCGACGACCGCGACGTCGCCGGTGTGCAGCCAGCCCTCGGCGTCGAGGGTGTCGGCGGTCGCCGTCGGGTTGTTCAGGTAGCCCTTCATCACCTGCGGCCCGCGCACCCACAGCTCGCCGCGCTCGCCGGGGGCGGCGTCCTGGCCGGTCGAGGGGTCGACGAGCCGGCACTCGGTGTTCGGCAGCGCGAGGCCGACCGAGCCCTTGGGCACGGAGGTGACGCCCTCGGGCAGCCGGTTGGCGTCGGGCGTGGTGTGCGAGACCGGCGACAGCTCGGTCATGCCGTAGCCCTGGGCGACGACGACGCCGTCGGCCGCGCCCTTGCGCAGCCGGTCCTGGGCGGCCTGGGCCAGCGCCTCGTCCAGCGGGGCCGCGCCGGAGGTGATGCTGCGCAGCGAGGAGAGGTCGAACTGGTCGACCATCGGGTGCTTGGCCAGCGCGAGCACGATGGGCGGCGCCACGAACGCGCGGGTGATCCTCTGGTCCTGGATCGTGCGCAGGAACTGCTCGAGGTCGAAGCGCGGCAGGGTGACCACGGTGCCGCCCCACTGCAGGCCCTGGTTCATGAGCACGGTCAGCCCGTAGATGTGGAAGAACGGCAGGACGGCGATGATCCGCTCGTCGCCCTCGACCAGCTCCACCAGCGGGCGGGACTGGCTCACGTTGGCCACCAGGTTGCGGTGGGTGAGCATGACGCCCTTGGGCAGTCCGGTGGTGCCGCTGGAGTAGGGCAGCGTGACCAGGTCGTTCGCGGGGTCGATGTCGACCTCGACCGAGGGGGCGTCGCTGGTGATCAGGTCGAGCAGCGACGCGTGGCCCTCGGCGCCGTCCATGACGATGACCTCGTCGACCGGCGTCTGCTCGGTGGCCTCCAGCGCGCGGTCGAGGAACGGCGAGACGGTGACGAGCACCTTCGCGCCGGAGTCCTTGAGCTGGTAGGCCACCTCGTGGGCGGTGTAGAGCGAGTTGATCGGGCTCATCACCAGGCCGGCGCGGGCGATGCCGTGGAAGACCACCGGGTACCACATCGTGTTGGGGCACAGGACGGCGACGACGTCGCCCTTGCGCAGCCCGCGGGCGGCGAGCGCGGCGGCGACCCGGTCGACGTAGGTGGCCAGCTGCCCGTGGCTGATCGAGTCGCCGGTCAGGCCGTCGACGAGCGCGGGCGCGTCGGGTCGCGAGGCCCCGCCGGCGAGGACGAACTCGGGGACCGACTGGTCGGGGATCTCGACGTCGGGGTAACGACTGGCCAGAGCCACGGTGCTCCTCCTCGGGGGTGCGGCAGTGGCGCCAGTCTCACACCCCGGGTGTGTCGCGCGACACGCGGGTTACCGGCCGGTCACCTCGCCGGTTGTCGCGGCCAGAGCACCGACTGGGTGCACCGGAACAGCGCCAGCGTCTTCCCTGCGCCGGAGCTGACGACGGCGTCCCACACCTGCGTCGTGCGGCCGGCGTGCGCGTTGGTGGCCACCGTGCGCACCCGCCCCTCGCGGACCGTGCCGAGGAAGTTGCTCTTGAGCTCGATGGTGGTGAACCCGGCGGAGCCCTCCGGCAGCAGCGCCCGGGTGGCCAGGCCGCAGGCGGTGTCGGCGAGCGCGACGACGGTGGCCGCGTGCAGGTAGCCGTTGGGCGCGAGCAGGTCGGGCCGGACGTCGAGCGCCGCCTCCAGCCGGCCGGGCTCGTGCGCGGTGACGGTCAGCCCGAGCAGGCCCGGCAGCGTTCCCGGCAGCAGCGCGTTGAGCTCGTCGGCGGTGTGGAACCCGGTGGCGGCCATGGCGGCGACGCTAGCGCCGCACGATCAGGCGGCCTGGTCGTGCGGCGTCCTGGCTCAGCGCCGACGGTGAGCCAGGACGCGTTCCGGTGAGCCCGGCTGATCGTGCGGGGACCGGTCAGGCCAGGCCGCGGGTGGTGCGCGCGGGCGGGCGGTCGCCGCGGATCGACGCCACCATGTCCAGCGTCTGCCGGGTCGCCGCGACGTCGTGGGCGCGGAACACCCGTGCGCCCAGCCACGCGCTCACCGCCGTCGCCGCCAGGGTGCCGGTGAGCCGCTCCTCCAGCGGGACGTCGAGGGTCTCCCCGACGAAGTCCTTGTTCGACAGGGCCACCAGCACCGGCCAGCCGGTGGCCGCCAGCTCGTCCAGCCGCCGGGTGGCCTCCAGCGAGTGCCGGGTGTTCTTGCCGAAGTCGTGCCCCGGGTCGACCAGGACCCGCTCGCGGTCCACGCCCGCGGCCACCGCGGCCTCGGCGAGCGCCGTCGTCCGCGCGACGACGTCGGCCACCACGTCGTCGTAGCGCACGCGGTGCGGGCGGGTGCGCGGCGGCAGGCCGCCGGCGTGGGTGCACACGATGCCGGCGCCGGCCTCCGCCGCCACCTCGGCCAGCTCCGGCTCCACCCCGCCCCAGGCGTCGTTCACGATGTCGGCGCCCGCGGCGAGCACCTCGCGGGCCACCTCGGCGCGCCACGTGTCGATGGAGATGGGCAGCGTCGGGTGGGCGGCGCGGATCGCGGCCACCAGGTCGGCGGTGCGGCGGATCTCCTCGGCGGCGTCGACCTCCTCGCCGGGGGCCGCCTTCACCCCGCCGACGTCGACCATGTCCGCGCCCTCGGCCACCACCCGGTCCACCCGCTCCACGGCGGCGGCCAGCTCGTAGGTGGCGCCGCGGTCGTAGAAGGAGTCGGGCGTGCGGTTCACGATGGCCATCACCACCAGACCGCCGTCGGGCACGTCCAGCCGGCCCAGTCGCAGCACCCGTGGCCTCCGTCCCCGTGAGCGGTGTGGTGGAGTCAGCCAACCAGACCCCCAGCGGACACAGGAGGACAGGCGATGGCGCAGACCACCGTGGACGGCGTCGAGGGCGTGCAGTCGCTCGTCGGGCAGCACCTCGGCTACAGCGACTGGGTCGAGGTCACCCAGGAGCAGGTGCAGCAGTTCGCCGACGCGACCGGCGACCACCAGTGGATCCACGTCGACGTGGAGCGTGCGACGAAGGAGAGCCCGTTCGGCGGGCCGATCGCGCACGGCTACCTGACGCTGTCGCTCATCCCGTCGCTGCTGCCGCAGATCGTCGAGATCAGCGGCTTCCGCATGGGCGTCAACTACGGCACCGAGAAGGTGCGCTTCCCCTCGCCGGTGCCGGTGGGCAGCCGGGTGCGCGCGGGCGCCACGCTCGCGTCGGCGACGCCCTTCGAGGGCGGCATCGCCATGAACATGGACGTCACCGTGGAGATCGAGGGCGGCAGCAAGCCGGCGATGGTGGCCACCGTCGTCTACCGCCGCTACCTCTGATCCGGGCACGTCCGCGGACGTGCCCGGGGCACGTCCGCGGACGTGGCCGTCAGGCGACGATCGCCTGGTTGACCAGCGCCCGCAGGTAGGCGCGGATCGGCAGCGTGCTCGACGGCAGCAGCTGCGTGTAGAAGGTGACGACGACGTCCTCGACCGGGTCGACGTAGAAAGCCGTCGACGCCGCCCCGCCCCAGCTGTAGTCGCCGGCGCTCGCCACACCGCCGTAGCGCGCCGGGTCCAGCACCATCGAGAAGCCCAGGCCGAAGCCCACCCCGCGCAGCGGCGTCTCGGCGAACAGCGGGCGGCCGAAGGTCTCCAGGTCGGCGTTGCCGGGCAGGTGGTTGCGCACCATGTGGGCGAGCGTGCGCGGGCCGAGCAGCCGGCCGCCGTCGTAGGAGCCGCCGCGGCGCAGCATCTCGCAGAAGCGCAGGTAGTCCGCCGCCGTGGAGACCAGCCCGCCGCCGCCGGACAGGAACGTCGGCTTCCGGTGCGCCGCCTCGCCCATCGCGTCGATCGGCGCGAACGACGTCGGGGCGCCGGCCGGCTGCCCGGGGACGGCGGCGTAGAGGCGGGCCAGGGAGTCGACGTCGTCGCCCTCGCGCAGGCCGAAGGACGTGTCGGTCATCCCCAGCGGCCCGAAGACCCGCTCCTGGAAGAAGACGTCGAGCGTCTGGCCGGAGACGACCTCCACCAGCCGGCCGAGGACGTCGGTGGACACGCCGTAGTTCCACTCCGAGCCCGGCTGGAAGACCAGCGGCACCGACGCCCACTGCCGGCAGGCCTCGGCGGAGTCGACGCCGGGCGGGGTGCCCCACTCGTGGCCCATCGCCCGGTACATCGCGTCGACGGGGTGGGCGTGGTGGAAGCCGTAGGTCAGCCCGGACATGTGGGTGAGCAGGTGCCAGATCCGGATCGGCTCCACCTGCGGCTGGGTGACCGGCTTCTGCGCCGACCCGGCCACGTACACGCGGGTCTCGGCGAACTCCGGCAGCCAGCGGGCGATCGGCTCGGTGAGCTCGAAGGCGCCCTCCTCGTACAGCATCATCGCCGCGACCGAGGTGACCGGCTTGGTCATCGAGAAGATCCGCCAGCGGGTGCCCTCCTCGACGGGCCGGCCGTTCTCGACGTCGCGCGAGCCGTACCGGCCCACGTGCGCCAGCCGGCCGTGCCGGGACACCGTCACGAGGAAGCCGGGCAGCTGGCCGCCGTCGACCCAGCGGGCCAGCCGCCGGTCGAGGCGCTCGAGCCGGGCGCCGTCGAGGCCGACCTCCGCGGGGTCGGTGTCCAGGGTCAGTCCGCTGCTCACGCGTGCCTCCGTCCCGCTGCCGTCCCCGTCGGGCGGCGCCTGCCTGCGCATCCTGACCCACCCGGCGTGGGCGGGGTCACAGGGGGGCAGGCGCCACCCCGGGCGGGCGGCCGGTCAGACCGGCGCGGCGCCGGGGCCCGGCGGATCAGACCGGGACGTTGGAGGCGGCCTTCTTCAGGTTCGAGCCGGCGGTGACCTTCACCGTGTTGGCGGCGGGGATCTCGATGGACTCGCCGGTCTGCGGGTTGCGGCCGGTGCGCGCGGAGCGCTGGGTCCGCTCGACGGTCAGCAGCCCGGAGACGGCGACCTTCTCGCCGCGGGTGATCGCCTCGACGAGCTCCTCCTGGAGGCCGGACAGGACGGCGTCGACGGTCGCGCTGGGGACGTCGGCGCGCTTGGAGATGGCGGTGACGAGTTCGGCCTTGTTCACAGATGTTCCTCTCGGACGTCGCGGCCGCGCGGTCTCGGCGGCCGCAGGATGGGGTCCCGGGCGGGCGCCCGGGACGGACCGTTCCCCCTGCGGGGTCCGGCCCGGGGCACCGTGACACGCCGACCGGGCATCTGGCCAGTCCACGGGCCTGGTCACGACCCTACGGACCCGCGGGTCCCACCCGTCCCGGGGGCCGGGGCGCGGCCGCGACATAGCGTGGGGCCGTGCCGCAGCTCCCCGGGACCGACCTGACCGTCAGCGACCTCTGCCTGGGCGGCAACGTCTTCGGCTGGACGGCCGACGAGGCGACGTCGCACGCGGTGCTCGACCGCTTCGTCGACGCCGTCCCCAGCACGCAGAGCCCGTTCGTCGACACCGCGGAGATGTACGGCGACGGCCGCTCCGAGCAGATCCTCGGCGGCTGGATGGCCGAGCGCGGGCTGCGCGACCGCGTGGTGGTGGCCACCAAGGCCTCGCCGGGGCAGAAGGAGCACCCGCTGTCGGCCCGCGAGGTCAAGGCGGCCGCCGAGCGGAGCCTGCGCAACCTGCGGACCGACCGCATCGACCTCTACTACGCCCACTACGACGACGGGACGACGCCGCTCGAGGAGACGCTCACCGCCTTCGACGAGCTGGTGCACGAGGGCAAGGTGCGCCACGTCGCGGCGTCGAACTACTCGCCGGCGCGGCTGACCGAGGCGCTGGAGACCTCCGAGCGGCTCGGGCTCACCCGCTACGTGGCGCTGCAGCCGCACTACAACCTGGTCGAGCGGCCGGCCTACGAGGACGGGCTGCGCGACGTCGTCGCGGCCCACGGCCTCGGCTGCCTGCCCTACTTCGCGCTGGCCAAGGGCTTCCTGACCGGCAAGTACCGCGCCGGCGAGCGGGTCGACTCGCCGCGCGCGCAGGGCGCGCAGGCCTACGTGGGGGAGCGGGGGGACCGGGTGCTCGCGGCCCTGGCCGAGGTGGCCTCCGCGCGCGGCGTCAGCCAGGCCGCGGTGGCGCTGCGCTGGCTCGCCGACCAACCGACCGTCACCGCGCCGATCGCCAGCGGCCGCGACGTCGACCAGCTCGCCGACCTGCTGCCCATGCAGGACCTCGTGCTCGCCGACGACGAGCGTGCCGCGCTCACCGCGGCCAGCGAGTAGCCCCCACCTGGCGGACGGCGGCGGCCGAGGCCAGGTCCTCCACCCGTAGCAGGCCGAGGACCGCGCCGTCGGGCCCGGTGCACACCACCGGGTCGAAGCGGTGCGCCGCCGGCCGGGTGAGCGCGCGCTGCAGCGTGGCGACGACGGCGTCGCCCGGGGCCGCGCACAGCGACACGGGCGCGGTGTGCACCGAGGCGGTGCGCGGGTCGGCCAGCCGCAGGGCCAGCGGCTGGCCCTCGGGCGCCACGAGCACCACGGGCGGCACGCCCGGCAGCGGGTCGGTCGCGTCCACCTGGCGGACCGGGCGCACCAGGCCGGCCACGGTGTGCGCGGAGCGGGCGCGGGCGGTGCTGCTGCGCACCAGCGCGGCGACGTCGGGGTCCAGCGGGGCGAACCCCGGCGCCGGGCGGCCGAGCAGCCAGCCCTGGGCGAGCGGGACGCCGAGCCGGGCGAACGCGGCGAGCTCGCCGCGGGTCTCGATGCCCTCGGCGACGAGCAGGGCGTCGATGCGGGCGGTGAAGGCGCCCACGGTCTCGGCCAGCGCCAGGCGCACCGGGTCGGCGTCGGCGCCGCTGACCAGGGAGCGGTCGAGCTTGACCAGCTGCGGGCGCAGCGCCGCGAGCTGGCGCAGCCCCGACCAGCCCGAGCCGGTGTCGTCGAGGGCGACCACCGCGCCGCGGGCGCGCAACGCGGCCACCTGCACCCGCAGCGCCCCGAGGTCGGGCACCGGCACGTGCTCGGTCAGCTCGACGACGACGCCGCGCAGGTCCGGCCGGGTCGCCAGCGCCGCCTGGACCGGCGCCGAACCGAGCACGTGCGGGCCGACGTTGACGGTGAGGAAGGTGTCGGCCGGCAGCGCGGGCACGGCGCCGAGCGCCTTCAGCAGGGCCAGCGCGTGCAGCTCGGCGGCCACGCCGGAGTCCTCCGCGGCGGCGAACCAGACGTCGGGCCCCGCGGTGCCGGGGAAGCGGGCCAGCGCCTCGTACCCCGCGACGCGGGCGCGGACGAGGTCGACGATGGGCTGGAAGACGAGCGTCAGGTCGTCCGGGTCGGCCAGCAGCGGACGGCAGTCCGGCGGCCGGCGGGTGAGCATCGCCGTCATGCACGAGGGGATCGGCGTCCGGCGGGGAGCGGTGCAGTCCGGCGGCCGGGCGGCTCACCCGGCAGGGTGACACTTCCGTCACCGGACGGTTCCGTCTGTTCAAGAGGTGCCCCGTGGCACCATGGTCGGGCGCGGCCGCCGGGGCCGGGTGCGCTCGAGGAGGAACCGTGACCGTTCCTCCGTCGTCGACCGCTGCCGGGGCCCTGCGCGACGCCCACCGCGTCGCTGCCGCGCGCCGCCTCTTCCTCGAGGTGCCCGGGCCGGCCGCCTACGACCGCCTGTCGGCGCTGGCCGCGCGGCTGCTCGCGGCCGGCCACGCCAAGGTCACGCTGTTCACCGACCAGGACACCGTCGTCGGCGGGCACGGCCTGCCCCCGGGTGTCGTCGGCGGGCGCGCGCTGCTGACCGGCGCCCTGTCGGCGCGGGTCGTCGCCGACGGCCGGCCGCTGGTGGTGCCCGACGCCCGCCTCGACCCGGCGCTGGCGGACCTGCCGGCCGTGACCTCCGGGCAGGTGGTCGCCTACCTCGGCACCCCGCTGGTCGCCGCCTCCGGGCTGGTCGTGGGCGTCCTCGCCGTCTACGACCCCGCGCCGCGTCCGTGGCACGCCGACGACGGGGAGCTGCTCGAGCACCTCGCCGCCTCGGTGGTCGCCGAGCTCGAGCTCTCCGCCGCCCACTCGGCCATCGGTGCCTCACGGACCCGGCTGGAGGTCGCGCTCGAGGCCAGTTCGGTGGGCATCTGGGAGCACGACCTGCGCACCGGCGTCCTGCACTGGGACGAGCGCGGCGCGGCCGTGCACGGCCTCGAGGGCCCGCTGGAGATCACCGACGTCGACGCGATGATCTCCACGATCCTGCACCCGGACGACCGGGACGTCGTGCGCCGGGCGATGGCCGACGCCCTGGCCGGCACCGGGGAGTACGTGTCGGAGGCCAGGGTCCTGCACGCCGACGGCAGCACCCGGTGGACGGTGTCCCGCGGCCGCGTCGTCCGCGACGCCCAGGGCAGCGCCGTCCGCGTGCTCGGCACCGTCGTCGACGTCACCGACGCCCGCGAGGAGGCCGCGCGCCGGCTGGCCGCGACGCAGCGGGCCGCGGCCGTGGCCGAGGTCGCCGCCCAGCTGGCCAGCGCGACCGCGCTGTCGGAGCTGGCCGAGATCACCCTGCGCGGCGCGCGCGTCCTCGGCGCCTCCTCCAGTGCGCTGGCCGCCTTCGACGGTGACGGCGCGCTGCGGCTGTACCTGGCGCGCGGGCTCGCCGACACCGTGGCCGCGGCCGCGGCCGAGGCCGACGTCGCGCCGCCGGAGGACCTCGTCGTCGACCTCGACGACACCCTGCCCACCCAGTACACCGCCCGGCACGGCGAGCGGTTCCTCTTCCCCGACCTCGACGACGCCGTCGCCCGCTTCCCCGCCATGGCCCAGGTGGGCGCGGCGCTCGGCCTGCAGGCGCTGGCCTCGCTGCCGCTGCGGGTCGAGGGGCGCCTGCTCGGCAGCTTCGTCGTCATCTGGGACACCGCGCACGCCTTCGACGACGACGACGCCGAGCTGCTCGACGCGCTGACCGCCCAGATCGCGCTGAGCGTCTCCCGGCTGCGCGCCGACGCCGAGCGCGCGGCCGCGGTGGCGGCCATGGCCGAGGCCAACCGCCGGCTGCAGCTGCTCGCCGACGCCGGGCGGGTCCTGTCGGGCACCCTGGACACCGCCGAGCAGCTCGACCGGCTGGCCGGCCTGGTGGTGCCGGCGCTCGGCGACTGGTGCTGGATCGTCGTCACCGACGAGCACCGGCGGCTGCACGACGCCGCCGTCGCCCACCGCAGCCCCGAGCGGCGCGCCGACGTCGCCGCCTACGTCCGGGCCATGGCCCACGCCATGACCAGCGAGCACGCCGCGCAGGTGGTGCTGCGCACCGGCCGGCCGCTGGTGGTGCCCGAGATCGACGCCGACCGCATCACCGCGGTCCTGGCCGACCCGGCGGCGCGCGAGGCCCTGACCCGGCTGGAGCCCCGGTCGGCCGCCGTCGTGCCGCTGCTCGCGCGCGGGGAGGTCGTGGGCGCGCTCGGCCTGGCCAACGACGCCGGGCGCGGCCCGCACACGCCTGCCGAGGTGGAGGCCGCCGTGGAGATCGGCCGCCGCGTGGGCCTGTCCCTGCAGGCGGCGCGGCTGTTCACCCAGCAGCGCGACCTCGCCGAGGCGCTGCAGCACAGCCTGCTCACCGAGCCGCCCCGGCTGGAGGGCTGCGAGGTCGTCGTCCGGTACGTCCCCGCGTCCGAGGGCGCCGACATCGGCGGCGACTGGTACGACGCCTTCCCCGGCGGCGAGGGGGAGACGGTGCTCGCCATCGGCGACGTCGTCGGGCACGACCGTCACGCCGCCGCCGCGATGGGGCAGCTGCGCGGGCTGCTGCGCGGCATCGCCTACGCCGACGCGGCGCCGCCCGCCGAGCTGCTCACCCGGCTGGACCGCGCCGCCTCCGGTCTGGCCGTCGGTGCCATGGCGACCGCGCTGCTGGCCCGGCTCTCGCGGCCCGGCCCCGACGGCGCGGTGCTGCGCTGGTCGAGCGCCGGGCACCCGCCGCCGGTCGTCCTCGACCCCGGCGGGGACGTGCGCGTGCTCGCCGCCGGGCCCGCCGACCTGCTGCTCGGCGTCGACCCGGGGCGGCGTCGCACCGACCACGTCGCCGTGTTGCCGGCCGGCAGCACCGTGCTGCTGCACACCGACGGGCTGGTCGAGCGCCGCGACCGCGACCTCGAGGCCGGCACCGACGACCTGGTGGACGCGCTGCGCGGCTGCGCCGGGGCGCCGCTGGACGACCTGTGCGACGTCGTCCTGCGGCGGATGTTCCTCCCCGGCGCCGAGGACGACGTCGCCCTCCTGGCCGTGCGGGTCGGTCAGGCCTCGACCACGTCGTAGGTGTGGCCGGCGGCGCGCAGCCGCTCGACCAGCACGTGCCCCAGCGCCGTCGATGGGGTGAGCGAGCCCGCGCGGTCGGGCAGCCGGTCGCCGTCGAGGGCCAGGCCCAGCGCAACCTGGCCGAGCATCACCGACGTCGCCTTGTAGCCCGGGTCGCCGGGGCCGGCCGCCGTCGCGCGGTAGTGCCGCCCGCCCTCGGTGTCGGCGTCGACGACCATCCGGAAGAAGCCCTTCTCCCGGGCCGCCTCCGACGGGCCGGTGCCGGGCGCGGGCAGCACCCGGTCGACCAGGGCCCGCGTCGGCCCGAACGCCATCGCGCCCAGCGCCGCCGCCAGGCCGGTGGTGATGCCCGCGGCGGTGAGGGCGCCGGTGAGGCCGCGGCCGGCGCTCATCGACTCGCCGTACCGCAGGCCCCGGCCGTACGCCCAGTCCTGCAGCGCGTTGCTGCGCCGCACGATCCGGGTGTTGAACGGCGCCATGACGAACGGCGCGGTCCAGCGGCCGTCGGCGGCGAGCGCCGGCGGGGCGGCGTCCGGGGGCTGGCGGGTGCCGGGCTCGGCGGCCCGGTCGGGGGAGAGCGCGTACGGGTCGCCGATCACCCGGCGCAGCGAGCGGTCGGTGGCCATCTGCTCGACCTGCGCGCGCATCGAGTCGACGGTGCCGCCGCTGAAGCCACCCCTGAGGCTCGCGACCAGCCGGACGTCGGTGAGCCCGCCGGCGCCGTCGGCCCGGGCCCGCTCGGCCAGCAGGAACACCGACAGGTCCGACGGGATGGAGTCGTAGCCGGCCGCGTGCACGAGCCGGGCGCCGGTCTCCCTCGCGACGGCGTCGCAGCGGTCGATCGCCTCGCGGACGAACAGCACCTCGCCGGTGAGGTCGGCGTAGTGGGTGCCGGCGCGGGCGCACGCCTCGACCACGGGCAGGCCGTAGCGCTGGTAGGGGCCGATGGTGGTGACCAGCACCCGCGTGGCCCCCGCCAGGCGCTCCAGCGACGCCGCGTCGCCGGTGTCGGCCTCCAGCAGCGGCCAGTGCTGCGCCGCGCCCGGCAGGTCCGCCGCGGTCGCCGCCAGCCGCTCCCGCGACCGGCCCGCCAGCGCCACCCGCAGGTCGGGCGGGGCGGCCTCGGCGAGGTAGGCGGCGACCAGCCGGCCCACGTAGCCGGTGGCACCGAAGAGGACGACGTCGTGCTCGCGGTCGGGCATGCCGGTCATCCTGCGGGCGGCCCCGGCTCAGCGCATCCGACGGCGGAGGACCCGGCGGCGGCTCCCGGGCTGCCGGGACCGGTCCCGCGCGGCCAGCCGGCTGCGGGCGCGACCCGGGAGGTCGACGGCGACCGGCGCCGCCCAGCCGCGCCACACCGACAGCACCCGCAGCGCCGCGACGAAGGCGATGACCAGCAGCGCCACGGGGATCGGGTCGAGGCCGGCCGGCCCGGCCAGCAGCGTGAGCAGGGTCGCCCCGAGCAGCGCCGCGACGGCGTTGTACGGGCCCGGCTGCACGATGTCGGCCCGCTGGGCGAGCAGCATGTCGCGGATCACCGCCCCGCCCACGGCGGTGAGCGTGCCGATGAAGACGACCGAGGCGCTGGGCAGGCCGGCCAGCTGCGCCTTCTGCGCGCCGATGACGGTGAACAGGCCGAGGCTGAGCGCGTCGAGCACCACGAGCAGCGCGGTCAGCCGCGACAGCCAGCCGGAGAAGTAGAAGGTGACCATCGCGGTGATCGCGACCGCGGGCAGGTAGGCGCGGTTGGTCAGCGCCACCGGTGCCCCCTGCGCCAGCAGCACGTCGCGGATGAGCCCGCCGCCGAGGCCGCCGGTGACGGCCAGCAGCAGCACGCCGGAGATGGCGAAGCCCTCCCGGGCGGCGAGCAGCCCGCCGGTGAGCGCCCCGACGACGATCGCGGCGAGGTCGACGGCGGCCGGCACGCGCAAGGTCTCGACGGTCGCCGCCAGTGTGCTCACGGCCGAGGATTCTCCCGCCGCGGCCGGACCGGGCGACGGCCGCCCGGTCCGGCCGCGCGGGTCACTGCCCGGGCGGGACGTCCACCGCGACGGCCGTGTCGTCCGGGGCGGCCGAGCCCGCCTCGGCGGTCAGCCGGGCGTCCTCCGCGGCCATGGCCTCCTGCCGGCCGGCCTCCTCCTCCAGGACCGCCGCGTTCTTCCACGCGTGCGGGATCCCGAAGCCGTCGACGAGCGTGACCACGTGCGGCCGCAGCTCGCCGAGCAGGGCGTTCACCGTGCCGGTCAGCGCCTTGGAGCGGGCCGGGGTGAGCTGCCCGTGCTCGAGGAACCAGCCCTTGTCGGCCTCGATGGTCGACAGCGCGTAGAGGTCGCACAGGACCTCCAGCAGGGCGCGCGCACCGGGGTCGGTGGTGCGCTCGATGCCCGCGACGAACGCCTCGAGGACGACCCGGTCGATGTGCGTGGACGCCGTCCGCAGCACGTGGTCCTGGACGCTGTTGAACACCTGGAAGGGCTCCATGCCGTCGGTGGCGGCGTTCCGGC
Source organism: Geodermatophilus sp. SYSU D01119 (assembly GCF_054049975.1). Taxonomy (NCBI): domain Bacteria; kingdom Bacillati; phylum Actinomycetota; class Actinomycetes; order Geodermatophilales; family Geodermatophilaceae; genus Geodermatophilus; species Geodermatophilus sp. SYSU D01119. The sequence goes on from NZ_JBJGYL010000013.1 coordinate 18,651, forward strand.
GGAGCCGGCGGATGGCGCCCTCGAGGGTGTGCCTCTCGCGGAACTCGAACATCCGCAGCTGCCAGCCGCGGTCGCGCAGCGGCACGTCCTCGTCGCGGCCGGGGACGGCGTCGACGAGCCGGGCGATGAGCCCGCGGGCCGCCGTCCGCTCCAGCACCGTCTCGCGGACCATGTCGGCGACGAACGCCACCCGGCCCCAGCCGTCGAGCGAGCCGAACGCGTCGCGGTAGCCGGTGAGCAGGCCCTTGGCGACCAGCTGCAGCAGGACCGTGTTGTCGCCCTCGAAGGTGGTGAAGACGTCGGTGTCGGCCTTGAGCTGCGGCAGCCGGTTCTCCGCCAGGTAACCGGCGCCGCCGAGGGCCTCGCGGCACGTCTGGATGGTGCGGGTGGCGTGCCAGGTGTTGGCGGCCTTGAGCCCGGCGGCGCGCGACTCGAGCTCGCGCTGGGCGGCCTCGTCGACCTCCTCGCCGTGCTCGTGCACCGCCGTCTGGAGGTCGTGCATGGTGCCGACCAGCTCCTCCTGGGCGAAGGCCAGGGCGTAGGAGGTGGCCAGCGCCGGGAGCAGCTTGCGCTGGTGGACCAGGTAGTCGTTGAGCACGATCTCCCGGTCGCGGCCCGGGGCGGCGAACTGGCGGCGCACCTCGCCGTAGCGGACGGCGATGTCGAGGGCCATCCGGGTGGCCGAGCCGGCCGAGCCGCCGACGCTCACCCGCCCGCGCACCAGCGTGCCGAGCATGGTGAAGAAGCGGCGCGTCTCGTTCTGGATCGAGCTCGTGTAGGTGCCGTCCTCGGCCACCTGCCCGTAGCGGTCCAGGAGCATCTCGCGCGGCACGCGGACGTGGTCGAAGGACAGCCGGCCGTTGTCGACGCCGAGCAGCCCGGCCTTGGGGCCGTCGTCGCCGATGGTGACGCCGGGCATCGGGTGGCCGTCCTCGTCGCGGATCGGCACCAGCCAGGCGTGCACGCCCTGCTTCTGCCCGCGGGTGACCAGCTGGGCGAAGACGACGGCCATCCGCCCGTCCTTCGCCGCGTTGCCGATGTAGTCCTTGCGCGCGGCCTCGTGCGGGGTGTGCAGGTCGAAGGTCTGCGTGTCGGGGTCGTAGGTGCAGGTGGTGCGCAGCTGCTGGACGTCGGAGCCGTGGCCGGTCTCGGTCATGGCGAAGCAGCCGGGCAGGGCGAAGCTCATGATGTCGGGCAGGTAGGCGTCGTGGTGGCGCTCGGTGCCGAGCAGCTGCACGGCGCCGCCGAACAGGCCCCACTGGACGCCGGCCTTGACCATGAGCGACAGGTCGCCGTAGGCCAGCATCTCGATGGAGGTCACCGAGCCCCCGGCGTCGGCCTCGCCGCCGTACTGCTTGGGGAAGCCCAGCCCGACGCGGCCGGTGGCGGCCAGCTCGCCGGCCAGCCGGGTGATCCGCTCGCGGGCCTCCTGCACCGACTCGCCGTAGACCGGCGCGTACTTCGGGTCGCCGAGCTGCTCGCGGGCGTCGCGGCGCACGTGCGCCCACCGCCCGTCGAGCACCTCCTGCAGGCGCGCCGGGTCCACGGTGCGGGGGAGGGTGGAGGTCACTTCGTCTCCTCGTTGGTCGGTCCGGCGGGGGCGAGGCCGGAGAGCCCGGCCCAGGCGAGGTCGGTCAGGTGGGCGGCGAGGGCGGCGCGGGGCATGGGGCGCTCGGCGCGCAGCCACCAGTCGGCGGCGGCGCGCACGAGGCCCACGAGGCCGTGCCCCCAGGGGGCGGCGGCGGCCGGGTCGCGGCCGGCCTGCTCGAGGGCGACGGCGACCAGCGCGGCGGCCTGGTCGCCCACGAGGTCGGACAGCGTGCTGACCGGGTCGGCGGCGACCGGCCGGTCGAGCAACGGGTGGGCGACGACGAAGCGGTAGAGCTCCGGGTCGGCCTCCAGGAACGCCAGGTAGGTCTCGACGGCGGCGGCGACCATCCCGCGCGGGTGGTCGGTGCTGGTCATCGCCGCGCGCAGCCTCTCGGTCAGCTGGGTGGCGACCCGGTTGCAGACGGCGACGTAGAGCTCGCTGCGGTCGGCGAAGTGCCGGTAGACGACGGTCTTGCTCGTGCCGGCCTCGGCGGCGATCTCGTCCATGCCGACGCCCGCGCCGTGCCTGGCTACCGCGGCGACGGTGGCGTCGACGAGCTGCTCGCGGCGGGCGCGGCGGTGCTCGTCCCACCGCGAGTCCCGGCGGTCGCGCCGGCTCACCGTCTCGGCTTTCATGTAACCGACGGTACCGTGTACCGTCGGTACCGGCCACTCCATCAGCCATTCGCGCGCGAATGGCGCACCAGGGACCCCTGGAGGTCACCGATGAGCCCGACCCAGCCCCGCCGGGCCGCCGTCCTCGGCGGCAACCGCATCCCGTTCGCGCGGTCGAACTCCGCCTACGCGCAGGCCTCCAACCAGGACATGCTCACCGCGACCCTCGACGGCCTGGTCGCCCGCTTCGGCCTGCAGGGCCAGCAGGTCGGCGAGGTCGTCGCCGGCGCCGTCCTCAAGCACTCGCGCGACTTCAACCTGACCCGCGAGTCGGTGCTCGGGTCGCGGCTGTCGGCCGCCACCCCCGCCTACGACGTGCAGCAGGCCTGCGGCACCGGCCTCGAGGCCACCGTGCTGGTCGCCAACAAGATCGCGCTGGGCCAGATGGAGTCCGGCATCGCCGGTGGCGTGGACACGACCTCGGACGCCCCGCTGGCCGTGGGCGACGACCTCCGCCGCGTGCTCATCGAGCTGAACAACGCCAAGACCGTCGGTCAGCGGCTCGCGGCGCTCTCGCGTCTCCGCCCCGGCTCGCTCGTGCCCGAGATCCCGCGCAACGCCGAGCCGCGCACCGGCCTCGCGATGGGCGAGCACCAGGCGATCACCGCGCGGGAGTGGGAGATCGGCCGGGAGGAGCAGGACGAGCTCACCGTCCGCTCGCACCGCAACCTCGCCGCCGCCTACGAGCGCGGCTTCCTCGACGACCTGGTCACGCCCTACCTGGGCCTCACCCGCGACCAGAACCTGCGCCCCGACACGACCGTGGAGAAGCTCGCGAAGCTGAAGCCGGTCTTCGGCACGGACGACCCCGCGGCCACCATGACCGCCGGCAACTCGACGCCGCTGTCCGACGGCGCCTCCGCCGTCCTGCTCTCCTCCGACGAGTGGGCCGCCGCACACGGCCTGCCGGTGCTCGCCCACCTGGTCGACGCGCAGACCGCCGCCGTGGACTACGTGCACGGGGGCGAGGGGCTGCTCATGGCGCCCGCCTACGCCATGCCGGTGATGCTCGCCCGCAACGGCCTGACGCTGCAGGACTTCGACTTCTACGAGATCCACGAGGCCTTCGCCTCCACCGTGCTGGCCACGCTCAAGGCGTGGGAGGACCCGGCGTTCTGCAAGGAGCGCCTCGGCCTCGACGCCCCGCTCGGGTCGATCGACCGGTCGAGGCTCAACGTCAACGGCTCCTCGCTCGCGGCCGGCCACCCGTTCGCCGCGACCGGCGGCCGGATCGTCGCCTCCCTGGCCAAGCAGCTGCACGAGGCCGGCCCCGGCAAGCGCGGGCTGATCTCCATCTGCGCGGCCGGCGGCCAGGGCGTCGTCGCGATCCTCGAGTCCTGAAGGAGCTGCACCCCGTGAGCGACTGGTACACGTCCTTCGCCAACTCCGGCGTCGGGTCCTCCCTCGTGAAGCAGCTGGGCCTGCCCCGGCCGGCCGTGCTGCGCCGGTACGAGCCCGGCCGGCCGGTGCTGCCCGGCCCGGCCGTCGTCGGCTCGGCGGGGGAGGGCCGGCTGCGGGAGGCCCTGACCGGTCTCCTCCGCGACGCCGGCATCGCCGTCCTCCCGCCGCCCGCCGACGGCGCCGAGGCCGGGGAGCGGCCCGCGGCCGTGGTGCTCGACGCCACCGGCGTCACCGGCCCGGCGCAGCTCGCCGCGGCGCGCGACCTGCTCGCCCCCGCGGTGGAGCGGCTGCGGTCCACCGGCCGGGTGCTCGTGCTCGCCGACCCGCCCGCCGACGCCGGCTCCCCGGCCCAGGCGGCGGCCCGCCAGGCGCTCGAGGGCCTGGTCCGCTCGCTGGCCAAGGAGCTGCGCGCGGGCTCCACCGCCAACCTCGTGTACGTGCCCGAGGGCGCCGAGGCGTCGGTCGCGAGCCCGGTGCTGTTCTTCCTGTCCGGGCGGTCGGCCTACGTCGACGGGCAGGTGCTCACCGTGGCGCCGGCCGACGTCCCCGCCGGGGGCGACGACGAGCGCCCGCTCGCCGGCAGGGTCGCCGTCGTCACCGGGGCCGCCCGCGGTATCGGGGCCGCGATCGCCCGGGTCGTGGCCCGCGACGGCGCGCACGTGGTCGCCGTCGACGTCCCGGCGGCCGGCGAGGCGCTCGCCGCGGTGGCCAACGAGGTCGGCGGGACGGCGTTCCAGCTCGACATCACCGCGCCCGACGCCGCGCAGCGGCTGGTCGCCCACCTGCGCGAGCGGCACGGCGGGGTCGACGTCGTCGTGCACAACGCCGGCATCACCCGCGACAAGCTGCTGGTGAACATGGACGCCGCCCGGTGGGACTCCGTCATGGCGGTCAACCTGCAGGCCCAGCTCGACCTCACCCAGGCGCTGCTCGACGCCGACGGCGTGCTGCGGCCCGGCGCCCGCGTGGTGGCGGTCAGCTCGCAGTCGGGCATCGCGGGCAACCGCGGCCAGACCAACTACGCCGCGAGCAAGGCCGGCGTCATCGGCATGGTGCGCGCGTGGGCGCCCGCGTTCGCCGAGCGCGGCGCGACCGTCAACGCCGTCGCGCCGGGGTTCATCGTCACCGAGATGACGGCGAAGATGCCCTTCGGCACCCGCGAGGTGGGCGCCCGCATCAACTCGCTGCAGCAGGGCGGGCTGCCGGTCGACGTCGCCGAGACGATCGCCTGGCTGGCGCAGCCCGGCGCCGCCGGGGTGAACGGGCAGGTCGTGCGGGTGTGCGGCCAGTCGATGCTGGGGGCCTGATGGCGGTCACCGTGCTGGACGCCGCGCCGGGCCTGGGGGCGCTGTACGCCCGGGCCGCCGTCACCGCGTGGGGCCGCGGCGGGGACCTGCCCGCGGCCCGGCTCGCGCGTACCGGCGTCGCCGTCGACCGCGCGCACCTGGCCGCCTACGCGCGGGTGTGCCGGCTGCCGCTGACCGACGTCCTGCCGGCGACCTACCCGCACGTGCTGGCGTTCCCCCTGCAGATGGCGCTGATGGCCGACCGCGCGTTCCCGCTGGCGCTGCCCGGGCTGGTGCACGTGCGCAACACCGTCGAGGTGCTCGCCCCGGTCGGCGCGGACGCCCCGCTCGACCTCGAGGTGTGGGCCGAGCGGTTCGCCGCGCACCGCAGCGGTGCCACCGTCGACCTGTGCGCGACCGTCTCGGCCGGCGGCACGGAGGTGTGGCGGTCGCGCTCGACCTACCTCTCGCGCGGGGCCCGGGCGCCGGAGGGCGCACCGGCGGCCGACCCCGAGGTGGCCGTCGGGGACCCGCCGCGCGCCGTGGCCACCTGGCGGGTGCCCGCCGACGCCGGCCGCCGCTACGCCCGGGTCTCCGGCGACGTGAACCCGATCCACCTGGGGCGGCTTCCCGCGCGGGCGTTCGGCTTCCCGCGCGCCATCGCCCACGGCATGTGGACCGCAGCGTGCGTGCTCGGGGCGCTGGCGGGCCGGCTGCCCGACGCGCTGGCCTACGACGTCGCCTTCCGCAGGCCGCTGCTGCTGCCCTCGACGGTGCACGTGGCCACCGCGCCGGCCGGCGGCGGCTGGGACGTGGCGGTGCGGAGCGCGAAGGACGGAAGTGAGCACCTGATGGGCACCGTCCGCCCCCTCTGACGGTCCCGTCCGCCGGCACCGGCCCGCCGGCGGACAGGTGCCGGCGTCGTCCCTCGGCAGCTGTGCATCACCGCGACAGCTCCGATCGGTCAACTCCTGCGCCCCGTGCGAGCTGCACGGACGCCGCTGAGTAACGACTCGATCACGGCTCGTCCCGCGTCTGGTGGCGGGACGCCGCAGCACCGGACGGCCTGGTTCCGTGCCGGGTGCGTCCGGACGGCCGGGCACCGTGCCCGGCGTCCCGGGCCCCGCGCAGGGAGTCCGACCGTGCGACCCGTGTCCCCCGCCCGTCGTGTCCTCGGCCTCGGTGCCGCGGCCGCCGTGGCCGCCTCCTCCGTGGTGCTCACCGGCGGCGTCGCCGCCGCGGCACCGCTCGAGCCCTACACCTTCAGCCACACCTGGACCGGTCCCTACGGGCTGGTCTTCGTCCCGGAGGCCGGCTACTGCCGGGTCGAGTGGGTCGTCGTCGGTGCCCAGGGGGGAGCGGACGCCGACGGCAACCCCGGTGCGCGCGGTGGCGAGATCCGGGTGACGACCGACGTCGAGGCCGGGATGGACTACTTCCTCCAGGTCGGGGAGCAGGGCGCCTCGCACGCCGACGGCTCGGCCGGCGGGCGTATCACCAACGTGCAGTCCGGGGAGGACGGGGACCTGCAGGGGCTCGGCGGTGGCGGCGGGGGCGGCGCCACCGTGGTCATGGGCAGCGACGGCGAGGACATCGTCGCGGCGCTCGGCGGGCGGGGCGCCGGTGCCGACGGCGGGGCCGGGGGCGACGGCCACGAGGGCTCCACCCCGCCGCACGGCGCCAACTACGTCGCCGCCCCGTACACCCCTACCTCCACGGGCGTGACCACCCGGACGGGACACGGCCTGATCTCCGGGACCGTGCTGCCCTGCGACAGCACGCCCGTGCTCCCCACCCCTCCCGCGGCGCCGGAGCTGACGTCCGCGCTCGCCTCGCCCGGCACGGTCAACGTCCGCTTCACGCCGGTCCCCGCCGCCGACGGGCGCGCTGCGGCCACCGGCTACGAGGTGAGCCTCGACGGCGGGGCGACGTGGGCGCCGGTCCAGGCCCGACTCGGGAGCGCCGGTGCCACCGCGACCCTCACCGGCGTCCCCGCAGGTCAGTACCGCGTGACCGTGCGGGCGACGAGCGCGGCCGGCCCGGGCGCCGCGAGTCGCGTCGTGCCGGTGACCGTGCCGCAGGTCGTCGGTGTGCCCACCGACGTGCGGGTCACCGCCGGCGTCGCCTCGATCACCGTCACGTGGGCGCCGCCGGCGACCGGCACGCCCGTCGGCGGTTACGTCGCGGAGTCCTACGACGCCGCCGAGGAGGTCAACGGCACGCCGATCGCGATGTGCCAGACCGACGTGGCCGGCCGCAGCTGTGTGCTCCCGGCGGTCCCGGGCCACCGCTACCGGGTCACCGTCATGGCCGGCGGTGGCGCGTCCACGGTCGTCGGCCCCTCGGGCGTCGTCGCGGCACCGGCGGTGCCGGCCACCGTCCCGACCGCCTCCGGCCCCCTCGGCGCGCCGGCCGGCCCGTCGGTCACCGCGGGCCGTGCCGTCACCCTCACCGGCTCGGGCTACCTGCCGGACTCCACGGTCACGCTGGTCGTCTACTCCACGCCGACCGTGCTGGGAACCGTCGTCACGGACGGGAACGGCGCGTTCAGCACCACGGTGACCCTGCCGTCCGGGCTGGCGTCCGGTGCCCACACGCTGGTCGCCTCGGGCGTGGACCCGGCGGGCAACCCGCGCGCCCTGGCGCTGCCGGTCACGGTCGCCGCGACCGGCGCCGCCGCCGGCGGTGGGTCCGCCGGGTCCGGCGGGCTGGCCTACACCGGCGCCGACGTGGCCGTCCCGGCCGTCGGCGGTGTGGCCGCGCTGCTGCTCGGCGGCGGGCTCGTCGTGGCCGCGCGGCGCCGCTCCGCCTGACCTCCCGCACCCCCGGAGCCGTCGTCCCCCACGGGACGGCGGCTCCGGTCGTTCGCGGGGGGGTCACCGTTCGGTCTCCGGGCAGCCACCCTCTTGACACGGGATATGTAAGGACGGTTGCCTAACAAATGTGACCGCCGACGCAGCGCCGCCCGTCCCGCGTCGCCGTCCACTGCGCCCGACGCGCAAGGTGCTCCCCGAGCACGCCCGCGCGCACCACCGCTCGATGGTGCTGCAGCACCTGTTCCACTCGGGTCCCCGGTCGCGCGCGGACCTCGCCCGCGCGACCGGGTTGACCCGGGTGACCGTCTCGGACCTGGTCTCCTCGCTGCTCGCCGAGGGTCTGGTCTCCGAGCTCGGCGTCCGCGCCGAGGGCCGGGTCGGCAAGCCGGCCACGCTGGTCGGCCTGCGCACCGACGCGTTCTCCATCGTCGCCGTCGACCTCGCCGACGACGAGCGCATGCACGGCGCGGTGCTGGAGCTCTCCGGCACCGTCCGCGAGCGCCGGTCGGCGCACGTGCAGGGCCTCACCGGCGCCGCCGCCCTCGAGGCGCTGACGGCGCTGTGCCGCGAGCTGGCCGAGGCGTCCCCGCTGCCGGTCCTGGGGGTCGGCGTCGGCTCACCCGGCGTCATCACCCCCGCCGGCTGCGTCGTCCAGGCGCCCAACCGCGGCTGGTACGACCTGCCGCTGGCCGCCCGGCTCACCGAGGAGCTCGGCCTGCCGGTGCACGTGGCCAACGACGCCAACACCGCGGCGCTCGGCGAGCTCACCTACGGCGACGCCACCGGCGGCGGGCTGATGGTGCTCACCGTGGGCGGCGGCGTCGGCGCCGGGATCGTCCTCGACGGGGCGCTGGTGCACGGCGACTCGCACGCGGCCGGCGAGCTCGGCCACGTCACCGCCGTCGACGAGCGGGACGACGTCGACGGTGCCCCGCTCGGCCGGCCCGCGCGCTGCGCCTGCGGGCGCACCGGCTGCCTGGAGACCGTGCTGTCGGTCCCCGCACTCCGTCGTCGCGTCGAGGGCCTGGCCCCCGCCGACGCCGCCGCGGCGCTGGCCCAGGTGGGCCGGCGGCTCGGCATCGTGCTCGCCCCCGTGGTGAGCGCGCTCAACCTCCCGGAGGTCGTGCTGCGCGGCCCGCGGGAGCTCCTGGACGGCCCTCTGCGGGAGGCGGCCCTGGCCACCCTCCGCGAGCGGACGATGCCGGTCATCAGCGGCACGGTGCAGCTGCGGATGACCTCGCTCGACGAGGACGGCGCCCTCTCGGGGGCGGCCGTGCTCGTGCTGTCCGGCCAGCTCGGGGTGACGTGACCACCCCGAGCCGGCCAGGTGCACGTCGGAGGACCCAACCCGCGCGAACGAGGAGGAACCCCAACATGAGAAGAGTACGCACCGGCGGGCTGGCCGCCGCTGCGGTCGCGTCGCTGCTCGCCGTCTCCGCCTGTGGCGGCGGCTCGACGGCGGAGGCGTCCGGGGACACCGAGGTCCGGCTCTGGCTCAACGGCACGGACACCCCGCAGGAGCTGCGCGACTACCTCGTCGAGACCTTCGAGGCCGAGCACGAGGGCATGACGCTGGTCATCGAGGAGCAGGACTGGAGCGGCCTGGTGCCGCGCCTGCAGACGGCCCTGGCCAGCGAGGACCAGACGCCCGACCTGGTCGAGGTCGGCAACACGCAGAGCCCGACGTTCACCTACGCCGGCGCCTTCAGCGACCTGTCGGACATGTACGACGAGCTCGGCGGCGACGACCTGCTGCCCGGCTTCGTCGAGGCCGGCACCGCCGACGGCACGCTCTACGCGGTGCCCTACTACTCGGGCGCCCGCGCGGTCTTCTACCGCAAGGACCTCTTCGAGCAGGCCGGCGTGGCCGTGCCGCAGACCCTCGCGGAGTTCCGCGCCGCGGCCATCGCGCTGCAGCAGGCCAACCCGTCGCCGGACTTCAGCGGGTTCTGGTTCCCCGGGCAGGACTGGTACAACGGCATCGCCTGGCTGTTCACCGGCGGCGGCGAGCTCGCGGTGCAGGAGGGCGACCGCTGGGTCGGCGCGCTGTCGAGCCCCGAGTCGCAGGCGGCGCTCACCGAGGTCCAGGACCTGTTCACCAACGCCACCCGGGCGCCGCGCGACGCCGACTCCGACGAGCCGTGGGTCGCGTTCAACAACGGCCAGGCCGCCATGTTCTCCGCGCCCACCTGGGCCCGGTGGAGCATCGCCCTGCCCGAGTGCGACAAGGGCGTCGACCCCGACGACACCTCGCCCGAGGCCGAGGCGCTGCTCGCCGAGCAGCAGGCCTGCAACGAGGAGCGCACCGGGGTCTTCCCGCTGCCCGGTGAGCAGCCGGGCACCCCGGCCACGGTCTTCGCCGGCGGCTCGAACATCGCCGTCCCGACGATGTCCCAGCACCAGGAGGAGGCCCGCGACCTGCTGCGGATCATCTACTCCGAGGAGTTCCAGACGATGCTGGCCGAGAACGGGCTCATCCCCGGCAACAGCCAGTACGCCGACGCCCTCGGGGACGACCCGTACGCGCAGGCCGCGCTCGCCGCGGCGGTCGACGCGAAGCTGACGCCGGCCGCCGAGCGGTGGGCCGACGTCGAGGGCGCCCGCATCCTGGAGGACTTCTTCCAGCAGATCGCCAGCGGGGCCGACGTCGCGCAGGCCGCCGCCGAGGCCGACCGGCTCCTCGAGGAGACGCTCAACTGACCGCCCGACCGGGGAGGGCGCGCCGCCCGCGTCCTCCCCGGTCCCGGACGCCCGGAGCGCCCCATGGCCGCACCACCCCTGCCGCCGGAGACGGCGGCGCCCCCGCGCGACCCCGCGCCCCCCGGCCCGGCCCCGGCGCCGCCCCGCCCGGTGCCCCGGCGGGCCCCCTGGCGGGCGCGCCTCAACCCCTACCTGCTGCTCGTCCCGGCGCTGGTGCCGATCGCCGTCGGCCTCGGCTACCCGCTGGTCCGCCAGTTCCTGCTGTCCTTCCAGGAGTACGGCCTGGCGCAGCAGTTCGGCCGGCCCGCCGAGTGGGTGGGCCTGCGCAACTACACCGAGCTGCTGAGCGACCCCTACGTCTGGGGCGTCATCGGCCGGTCGGTGGCGTTCTGCCTGGTCAACGCCGGGCTCACCATGGCCGTCGGTGTCGGGCTCGCCGTCCTGATGAGCAAGGTCGGCCGCGCCGCCCGGATCACCCTGCAGGTCGGCATGCTGCTGGCCTGGGGCACGCCGGTGCTGGCCACCCTCACCGTCTGGCAGTGGCTGTTCGACTCCCGGTACGGCGTCGTCAACTGGGTGCTCGCCGGCCCGCTCGGGCTGGCCGAGTTCCGCGGCCACTCCTGGATCATCGAGCCGGCGTCGTTCTACCTGGTCGCCACGGTGATCGTGGTGTGGATGAGCGTGCCGTTCGTCGTCTTCACCACCTACGCCGCCCTGCTGCAGGTGCCGGCCGAGTGCGTGGAGGCCGCCCAGCTCGACGGCGCGACCGCCTGGCAGCGCTTCCGCCACCTGTCCCTGCCGCTGGTCCGGCCGGTGCTGCTCATCGCCGCGCTGCTGCAGGTCATCTGGGACCTGCGGGTCTTCACCCAGATCCACGTGCTGCAGAAGGCCGGCGCCCCCACCCGGGAGACCCACCTGCTCGGCACCTTCGTCTACTCGCTGTCCCGGGAGTTCTCGATGGCCGGCGCCATGGCCACGGTCATGCTCGTCCTCACGCTGCTGCTCACCGGCTTCTACATCCGCCGCATGCTGCGGGAGGAGGAGCTGTGAGCGCCGCCGTCCCGCCCGCGGTCGCCGTCCCGCCGGCCGCCCGCGCTCCCCGTCCCGCCCGGCGGCGGCGGCGCGTCCGCCCGCGCACCCGGGCCGCGCGCTGGCTGCTCGGCGCGTTCGCCGTCGCCGTCGCGCTCGTCTGGGCCTTCCCGATCTACTGGATGGTCAGCAGCGCCTTCCTGCCGACGGCGCAGCTGCAGCGGCCCGAGCCGACCTTCTTCCCCGTCGACGGGACGCTGGCCAACTTCCGGCAGGTGCTGACCGACGAGTCGTTCTACGCCTCGTTCCGCGTCTCGCTGGCGGTCACGGCGATCACCCTCGCCGGCGCGGTGCTGTTCGCGTTCGTCGCCGCACTCGCGATCAGCCGATTCCGTTTCCGCGGGCGGAAGTCGTTCATCGTGACCATTCTCGTGGTGCAGATGATCCCCGCGGAAGGTCTTTTCATCTCGCAGTACGCGGTGCTCGACGGATGGGGTCTGGTCAATTCCGTCCTGGGTCTGTCCATCGTCTACGTCGCCGCCATCCTGCCGTTCACGGTGTGGATGCTCCGCGGATTCGTGAACGGCGTCCCGATGGAACTGGAGGAGGCGGCGATGGTCGACGGCCTGTCGCGTACCCGCGCCTTCTTCCGCATCACCTTCCCGCTGCTGGCGCCCGGCCTCGTGGCCTCCGGCGTCTACGGGTTCCTGCAGGCGTGGAACGAGTACACGCTCGCGCTGGTCGTCATGACCGAGCCGGGCGAGCGGACCCTGCCGCTGTGGCTGCAGGGCCTGGTCGAGGCCAACCGGGCCACCGACTGGGGCGTGGTCATGGCCGGCGCGACGCTCATCGCCGTGCCGGTCATCGGCTTCTTCCTGCTGGTGCAGAAGCGGATGAGCGCCGGTCTGGTGGCCGGGGCGGTGAAGGGGTGACCGGGACCGCGGGGAGCTGGTCGGCGGGTCTGGACATCGGGGGCACCAAGGTCCTCGGCGTGCTGCTCGACGGCGCCGGGACCGTCCGGGGCAGCGTGCGGGTGCCCACCCGCCGCGGCACCGACGGCGTGGTGGCCGCCGCCGCCGAGGTGGTGGAGCGGCTGTGCGCCGACGCGGGCCTCGACGGTGCCGGGCTGGCCGCCGTGGGCGCCGGCGTCCCGGGGCTGGTCGACCCGGACTCCGGGGAGGTGTCGCACGCGGTCAACCTCGGCATCGACGACCGCGGGGTGGCGCTGGCGCCGCTGCTGTCCGCCCGGCTCGGCGGGGTGCCGGTGACGGTGGAGAACGACCTCAACGTGGCCGCCGTCGGGGCCGCCCGGGTGCTCGGGCTGCGCGGCGACCTCGCGCTGCTGGGCCTGGGCACCGGGGTGGCCGCGGGCCTGCTGCTCGGCGGCGGGCTGCGGCGCGGCCACGGCGGCGGCGCGGGGGAGATCGGGCACGTGCCGCTCGACCCGGACGGCCCGCCCTGCCCGTGCGGCCAGCGCGGCTGCCTGGAGCTCTACGCCTCCGGGTCGGCGCTCGACGCCGCCTGGCCGGCGCCGGACGGGGTGCCCGCGGCGGCCGCCGTCTTCGCCGCCGCCGGGGCGGGGGACGCGGCGGCGCTGCGGGTCCGCGACCGGTTCGCCGGCGCGGTCGCGGCCGCGGTGCGCCTGCTGGTCCTCACCTGCGACGTCGAGCACGTGGTGCTCGGCGGCGGCGTCGCCGAGGTGGGCGAGCCGCTGGTGGCGGCCGTCCGGGACCGGCTGGAGCGGCAGGCCCACGGGTCGCCGTTCCTGCGGAGCCTGGGCATGCCGGCGCGGGTGCAGGTGGTCCCGCGCGGGGTGCCGGTCGCCCCGGTCGGCGCCGCGCTGACCGCCCTGGAGGCGGCCGGACCGCGGCTCGCCGAGCCGCTCGCCCTGTGAGCGCGCCGTGGAGGTGATCGTCCTGCCGGGGCCCGACGACGTCGCGCAGGTGGCCGCCGACGTCGTCGCCGACGTCGTGCGGCGGCGCCCGGACGCCGTCCTCGGGGTGGCCACCGGCTCCTCGCCGGTGGGCGTCTACGCCGAGCTGGCCCGCCGGGTCGGTGCCGGTGAGCTCGACCTGTCCGGCGTCACCGCCTTCGCCCTCGACGAGTACGTGGGGCTGCCCGCCGGGCACCCGGAGTCCTACGCCGCGGTGGTCGCCCGCGACGTCACCGGTCCGCTGCGGCTGGACCCCGCGCGGGTGCACGTCCCCGACGGGCGGGCGGGCGACCTGGAGGCCGCCGCGGAGGACTACGAGCGGGCCATCGCCGGGGCCGGCGGCGTCGACGTCCAGCTGCTGGGCATCGGCACCAACGGGCACATCGGGTTCAACGAGCCCACGTCGTCGTTCGGGTCGCGGACCCGGATCAAGACGCTCACCGCCCGCACCCGCGCCGACAACGCCCGGTTCTTCGCCTCGCCGGAGGAGGTGCCGCTGCACTGCCTCACCCAGGGGCTGGGCACCATCCTCGAGGCGCGCCGGCTGCTGCTGGTCGCACACGGCGAGGGGAAGGCCGCATCCGTGGCGGCCGCCGTCGAGGGGCCGCTGACCAGCATGTGCCCGGGCTCGGCGCTGCAGCTGCACCCGCGGGCGACCGTCGTCGTCGACGAGGCGGCGGCGGCGCGGCTGACCCTGCTCGAGCACTACCGGCAGGTCTACGCGGCCAAGCCCGCCTGGCAGCGCCCCTAGGCGCGGGGCTCAGCGCACGCGGGCCCCGGCCGCCCACACGGCCGTGACGGACCGGTCCGCGTCCAGGGCGACGACGTCGGCCGCGTAGCCGGGCGCCAGCCGCCCCAGCCGGTCGCCGAGGCCCAGCGCGCGGGCGGGGACGGCGGTCAGCGCGGCCACCGCGGGCACCAGGCCGACGCCCGCGGCGAGGGCGTTCCGGAGCGCGGCGTCCTGGGTGAGCGTGGAGCCGGCGATCGTGCCGGTGCCGGTGAGCACCGCCCGGCCGCCCCGGACGGTGACGTCGAGGGCGCCGATCCGGTGCGCGCCGTCGGGGCCGCCGGCCGCGGCCATCGCGTCGGTGACCAGCGCGACCCGTCCGGGCGCCCCCGCGAGGAGCAGCGCGGCGACGACGGGGTGCACGTGCACGCCGTCGAGGACGAGCTCGAGGACCACGCGGGGGTCGGCGAGCGCGGCCCCGACCGGGCCGGGCTCGCGGTGGTGCAGGCCGGGCATGGCGTTGAGCGCGTGGGTGAGCAGCCGGGCGCCGGCGTCGAAGGCCGCGGCGGTGAGCGCGGCGTCGGCCCCGGTGTGCCCGACCGCGACGACGGCGCCCGCGGCGGTGAGCGCGCGGACGGCCTCCAGCGCGCCGGGCAGCTCGGGCGCGACGGTGACCTGGCGCAGCGTGCCGCGGGCGGCGGCGAGCAGCCGGGCGACGTCGCCGGGCGCGGGCGCGCGCAGGTGCCGCGGATCGTGGGCGCCGCAGCGGGCCGGCGCCAGGAACGGGCCCTCGAGGTGCGCGCCGAGCACGGTGGGGTCCTCGCGGGCCAGGTCGGCGATGCCGGCCAGGGACGCCTCGAGCCGCTCCAGCGGGGCGGCGACCAGGCTGACCACCGACCGCGTGGTGCCCGCCGCCCGGTGCACGGCGAGCGCGGCGCGGATCGCGCCGGGGCCGTCGTCGAAGGCCGCCCCGCCGCCGCCGTGGGCGTGCAGGTCGACGAAGCCGGGGACGAGGTCGGCGCCCGGGAGGTCGACGGTGCCGTCGGCCGGGGGCGGGGGACCGGTGCCGGTGGCGGCGATCGTCGCGCCGTCGAGGAGCACCCACCCGCCGTCGACGGCGCCGCCCGCGTCGACCAGCCGCGCGCCCCGGACCAGCGTGGTCATCCGGCCAGGACCGCGGCGGCGGACTCGGTGAGCACCCGCGCGGCGCCGTGCGTGACGACCACCGGACCGGGAGTGAGGACGGCGTCGTCGGGCATGCCGAGCGCCACGACGACGGCGTCGGGCCGGTGCGCGAGCAGGTCGGCGAGCCAGGCGCGCTCGGCGGGGTGCCGGTACGCGTCTCGGACGGCGACCACCAGCGGGCGGCCCTGCGCCCGCGCGGCCACCGCGGCGGCGCCCGGGTCGCCACCGCGCACGGCCACCGCCTCGCCGAGCAGACCCCGCTCCGCCAGCGGGTCCGCGAGGCTCCACCGGGCGTCGCCGACGGCCATGTTCGCCTCCCCGCGCACCTCGACGACCACGGCCGGCGCGGTCAGCGGGGCGACGTCGCGGCAGCGCAGCGCCCGGCGGGCGGCGACCGCACCGGGGTCGCCCTCCGGCGCCGGGCCGGCGGCGCGGGCGGCCTGACGGGCCCGCAGCGCCCGCACCCGCCCGGCCGCCTCGTGCAGCCGCTCCTCGGGCAGCGCGCCCGCGCGGACGGCGTCGGTCACCGCCCGGCGGATCGCCGCGCAGTGCTCCTCGCCGTCCTCGGCGCCGACCAGCAGCAGGTCCGCGCCCGCCGCCAGCGACAGCGCGCCGGCCCCCGCGATCCCGTGCGCGGCCCGCACCCCGGCCATGTCGAGGGCGTCGGTGACCACCACGCCGCCGAACCCGAGCTCGCCGCGCAGCACGTCGACCAGCCAGCGGCGGCTGAGCGTGGCCGGCTGCCCGTCGACGGCGGGGAAGACGACGTGCGAGGTCATCACCAGGTCCACGCCGGCGGCGACCGCGGCGGCGAACGGCGGCAGCTCGCGGGCCCGCGCGGTGGCCGGGTCGACGTCGACGACCGGCAGGCCGAGGTGGGAGTCGACGGTGGTGGCCCCGTGGCCGGGGAAGTGCTTGGCGCAGGCGGCGACCCCGGCGGCCTGCAGACCGGCCACGAACGCCGCGCCGTGCCGGGCCACCAGCGCGGGGTCCGCGCCGAAGGAGCGCACGCCGATGACCGGGTTGCGGGGGTCGCTGTTGACGTCGACCGACGGCGCGAGGTCGACGTCGACCCCGGCGGCCCGCAGGTCGGCGCCGACGGCGGCGGCCACCGCGCGGGTGAGCTCCACGTCGTCGACGACGCCGAGCGCCAGGTTGCCCGGGTAGCCGCTGCCGACCAGGTAGTCCAGCCGCGTGACGTCGCCGCCCTCCTCGTCGAGGGTGACCAGGGCGTCGGGCGCGGCCGCGTGGACGGCGTCGCTGATGGCCCGCACCCGCTCGGGCGCCGGCTGCGCGGGCCCGCCGGTGAGGTTGGCGCCGTAGACGCAGACGCCGGCCATCCCGCGGTCCAGCGCCGCGCGCACCCAGTCCGGGACGGCGGTCCCGGAGAAACCGGGCACGAGGCACGCGTCGACGAGGTCGTCCAGTTCCGGCATCGTCCGCCGTTTCCGTCGGTGCGCCGCAGAATGGAGCCGGACGGCTCCCGGAATGGCGCGCGGGCAGCCTATCGGCACCCGGGCGCCCGCGGCCACGCCCGCCATTCCGACGGCGTCCAGGAATGGACGCCGGGGCCTTCTCCCGGGGTCTGTCCTGCACTACTGTCGCGGCGTGCCGGGCGCCGTCCCGGCGTGCGCGGGAAATGGCTGCCCGTGCCCCTTCCCGTCCCCGGAGGACCCGCGATGGCGACCGTCACCTACGACTCCGCGACGTGCGTCTACGACGGGGCCGACCGCCTCGCCGTCGACGCGCTCGACCTCGAGGTCGCCGACGGCGAGTTCCTCGTCCTCGTCGGGCCGTCGGGCTGCGGCAAGTCCACGTCGCTGCGGATGCTCGCCGGCCTGGAGCGGGTGGACGCCGGGCGGATCCTCATCGGCGGCCGCGACGTCACCGACGCCGCGCCCAAGGACCGCGACGTGGCGATGGTGTTCCAGAACTACGCGCTGTACCCGCACATGACCGTCGGCGACAACATGGGCTTCGCGCTGAGGATCGCCGGGGTGCCGAAGGCGGAGATCCGGGAGCGGGTGGCCGAGGCGGCCCGGATGCTCGACCTCGAGCAGTACCTCGACCGGCGGCCCAAGGCGCTCTCCGGCGGCCAGCGGCAGCGCGTGGCCATGGGCCGGGCGATCGTCCGCCAGCCGCAGGTCTTCCTCATGGACGAGCCGCTGTCCAACCTCGACGCCAAGCTGCGGGTGCAGACCCGCACCCAGATCGCCTCGCTGCAGCGCCGGCTCGGCGTGACCACGGTCTACGTCACCCACGACCAGACCGAGGCCATGACCATGGGCGACCGGGTCGCCGTGCTCAAGGACGGGGTGCTCATGCAGGCGGGCCGCCCGCGGGAGCTCTACGACCGGCCGCGCAACGTCTTCGTCGCGGGGTTCATCGGCTCCCCGGCGATGAACCTGTTCACCCTCCCCGTGGCCGACGGCGGCGTGCGCCTCGGCGACCAGCTCGTGCCGGTGGCCCGCGAGGCCCTCGGCTCCGCCGACGCGGCCGAGGTCGTGCTGGGAGTGCGCCCGGAGGACCTCGAGCTCGCGGCCGAGGGGCTGGCCGTGGAGGTCGACGTCGTCGAGGAGCTCGGCGCCGACGCCTACGTCTACGGCCGCGCCCGGCTCGGCGGCGACACGCACGTCGTCACCGCCCGTGTCGACGGCCGCCGCCCGCCGCAGAAGGGCGACGTCGTCCGGGTGGCCCCGCGGCCGGGCTCGGTGCACCTGTTCCGCGCCGGCGACGGGGAGCGCATCGCCGCCTGAGGGCGGCGGGTGGCGGGTGGCGGAAACGTAACGATCACCGTTTCGGTTCGCGGGGCCGCGCGGTCGGGGCCAGGGTCGGCAGGGACGACGCCGACGAGCTCCGGAGGTCCCCGTGCGCACGAACCGGCTCCTGCCCCTCGCCGCGGCCGCGGCCCTGCTGCTGTCCGCCTGCGGCGGCGGGGAGAGCGTCGACACCGGAGGCGGAGGCGGAGGCGGTGGGGGCGGCGGCGAGGGCGGCACGCTCGTCGCCGCCGTCGCGGCCCAGCCCGACCAGCTCGACCCGCACCAGACGACGGCCTACCCGAGCTTCCAGGTGCTCGAGAACGTCTACGACACCCTCGTGGTCCCCAACGCCGAGGACCTCACGATGGAGCCGAGCCTGGCCGAGAGCTGGGAGACCAGCGACGACGGCCTGACCTGGACCTTCACGCTCCGCGAGGGCGTCACCTTCCACGACGGCAGCGAGTTCGACTCCGCCGACGTCGTCTACTCCTACCGGCGGATCATCGACGAGGAGCTGCAGAACTCCTACCGGTTCGAGACGGTCACCGCCGTCGAGGCGCCCGACCCGCGGACGGTGGTCCTCACGCTCAGCCAGCCCACCCCGAACCTGCTCGAGCGGATCGGCGCGTTCAAGGGCATGGCGATCCTCCCCGAGGGCGCGGCCGAGGACATCGACCTCACCACCGAGGCCAACGGGACCGGCCCGTTCCGGCTGGAGAGCACCGACGCGAGCAGCACCGTGCTGACCGCCTACGAGGACCACTGGGGCGGCGCCCCGAGCGTCGGCGGCGTCGAGTTCCGCTACATCACCGAGCCGGCCGCGGCGCTGACCGCGCTGCAGAACGGCGAGGTGCAGTGGACCGACAACGTGCCGCCGCAGCAGATCGAGTCGCTGGCCGACGACGACACTGTCGAGCTGCAGACGACGCCGAGCGTCGACTACTGGTACCTGTCCATGAACTACGCCCGGCCGCCGTTCGACAACCGCGACGTCCGGCGGGCGATCTCCCTCGCCGTCGACCGGGAGGCCGTCGCCGAGGCCGCGTGGTTCGGCGCCGCGCAGGCCAACCAGACGGCGATCCCCGAGGACAGCTTCTTCCACCTCGACTACGCGCCGTTCGAGCGCGACGTCGACCAGGCCCGCCAGCTGCTCGAGCAGGCCGGGGTCCAGACGCCGCTGACGATGGGCCTGATGGTCACCGACGAGTTCCCCGAGACCGTCACCGCCGCGCAGGTGATCGCCAGCCAGCTCGACGAGATCGGCGTGACCGTGAACATCGAGACGCTGGACTTCGCCACCTGGCTCGACCGGCAGGGCCAGGGCGACTTCGACGCCTTCTACCTCGGCTGGCTCGGCAACCTCGACCCGGCGGCCTACTACCAGGAGCAGCACCAGACCGACGGCCCGAACAACTACCAGGGCTACAGCAACCCGCAGGTCGACCAGCTGCTGCAGCAGGGCGCGGTGGAGACCGACGAGGACGCGCGCAAGCAGATCTACGACCAGGCGGCGCAGATCATCGTCGACGACGTCTCCTACCTGTACCTCTACAACCCCGACGTCGTGCAGGCCTGGGCGCCGGGGCTGCGGGGCTACCAGATCCGCGCGGACAAGGCGATCAACTTCGAGACGGTGGAGCTGCCCTGAGCGGCTACGTCCTCCGCCGGGTCGGCCAGGCGCTCGTCGTCCTGGCGGGGGTGAGCGTCATCGTCTTCGCCCTCGTCCAGCTGGTGCCGGGCGATCCGATCCGGCTGGCCCTGGGCACCCGGTTCGACCAGGAGACCTACGACGCGCTGCTGGCCCGGTCCGGGCTGGACCAGCCCCTGGTGCAGCAGTACCTCAGCTGGGCGGGCCGGGCCCTCACCGGTGACCTCGGCGTCAGCTTCCGCAGCGGCGAGACCGTCACCTCGCTGATCGCGGAGCGACTGCCGGCCACGCTCACCCTGGCGTTCGCCTCGATCCTCGTGGCGCTGCTGATCGCGGTCCCGCTCGGCACGATCTCGGCGCTGCGGCCGCGCTCGCTGGTCGACCGGGTGGCCACGGTGCTCAGCCAGATCGGCATCTCGGTGCCGGAGTTCTGGATGGCGATCGTGCTGATCCTGGTGTTCGCCGGGACGCTGGGCTGGCTGCCCTCGGGCGGCTACGTCGGGCTGACGGAGGACCCGGCCGGCTGGGCGCAGCGGCTGCTCCTGCCGGCCGTCGTCACCGGGGTGGTGTCCGGCTCGGTGATCACCCGGTTCGTGCGGTCGAGCGTGCTCGAGGCCCTGGGCGCCGACCACGTGCGCACCGCCCAGGCCAAGGGGCTGCCGCGGCGGCAGGTGTTCACCTGGCACGTGCTGCGCAACGCGCTGCTGCCGCTGGTCACCGTCACCGGCGTGCAGCTGGCCTACCTGCTCTCCGGCGTGGTCGTGGTGGAGATCGTCTTCTCCTGGCCGGGGCTGGGACAGCTCGCGCTGCAGGCCGTCCAGGCCCGCGACTACCCGGTGCTGCAGGGCGCGATCCTGCTGTTCGCCGTGACCTTCCTGGTGATCAACCTGGTGGTGGACCTGCTCTACACCGCCATCGACCCGAGGATCCGCAGGTGACCGACACCCGACCCGGCCCCGGCCCCGGCCCCGGCCCCGGCGCCGGCGCTGGCCCTGGCGCCGGCTCCGAGGCCGGCGCGCCCCCGGCGCCGCGGGCACCCCGGCCGCGGTGGCGGGAGACCCTCGGCCTGCTGGCCCGCAACCCGACGGCGGCGACCGCGGCCGCCTTCCTCGTGCTGCTCGTGCTCCTCGCGGTGTTCGACGAGACCGTCGCGCCGGAGGGGCCGAACGAGATCTCGGTCGAGGACCGGCTGCAGGCGCCGAGCTGGGCCCACCCCTTCGGCACCGACGACCTCGGCCGCGACATCCTGAGCCGGGTGGTCCTGGGGGCCGGGGTCTCGCTGCGCGTCGGGTTCCTCGCCGTCGCGTTCGCGCTCGTCGTCGGCGCCCTCGTCGGGCTGCTGGCCGGCTTCTACGGCCGCTGGGTGGACGACGTCCTCATGCGGGCCATGGACGTCCTGTTCGCCTTCCCCGCCGTGCTGCTGGCCATCGCGGTGCTCGCGGTGCGCGGCCCGGGGGCGGGCAACACCGCATTGGCCATCGGGATCGTCTACGTCCCGGTCTTCGCCCGGGTGACGCGGGCGAGCGTCCTCGGCGTGCGCGAGGAGGTCTACGTGCGGGCGTCGCGCTCGGTGGGCGCCTCGGACTGGCGGCTGCTCACCCGGCACGTGCTGCCCAACGCCGCCCCGCCGATCATCGTGCAGACCTCGATCAGCCTGGCGTTCGCCGTGCTGGCGGAGGCGGCGCTGTCCTTCCTCGGCCTGGGCACCCAGCCGCCCAACCCCTCCTGGGGTCTGATGCTCGCCGAGGGCCGCGGCTTCATCGACATCGCCTGGTGGCTGGCGTTCTTCCCCGGGATGGCGATCTTCCTGACCGTGCTGTGCTTCAACCTGCTCGGTGACGGCCTGCGCGACGTCCTCGACCCGCGCCAGCGCACCCTCATGGCCGGGGGCGGCCGGTGAGCGCCCCGCTGCTGGAGGTCGAGGACCTGCGGGTCCGGCTGCGCACCCCGCGCGGCCCGGCCGCGGTGGTCAACGGGCTGAGCTACACGGTGGGCCGCGGCGAGACGGTCGCCGTCGTCGGGGAGTCCGGCAGCGGCAAGAGCGTCTCGGTGCTGGCGCTGCTCGGCCTGCTCCCCGAGCGGGTGGCGACCGTCACCGGCAGCGCCCGGCTCGACGGCGAGGACCTGCTCACCATGTCGCCCGAGCGGCTGCGGCAGGTGCGCGGCCCCGGCGTCGGCATGGTGTTCCAGGACCCCATGACCTCGCTGAACCCGGTGCTGACCGTCGGGCGGCAGCTGGTCGAGGGGATCCGCGCGCACGGCGAGGTGTCCAAGGCGGCGGCGCGCGAGCGGGCGGCCGGGCTGCTGGCCGAGGTGGGCCTGCCCGACCCGCAGGGCGCGCTCGACCGCTATCCGCACGAGCTGTCCGGCGGCATGCGGCAGCGGGTGGTCATCGCGATCGCGCTCGCCAACAGCCCCGCGCTGCTCATCGCCGACGAGGCCACCACCGCGCTCGACGTCACGGTGCAGGCGCAGATCCTCGACCTGGTCGAGACACTGCAGGCCGACCACGGCACCGGGGTCATCTGGATCACCCACGACCTCGGCGTCGTCGCCGGCATCGCCGACCGCGTGCTGGTCATGTACGGCGGGCGGTGCGTGGAGGACGGCACGGTCGACGACGTCCTGGAGCGGCCCGCGCACCCGTACACGCGCGGCCTGCTCGGGGCGCTGCCGGACCTCGCCGCCGACGACGGCGGCGAGCTCGCCACCATCCCCGGCACGCCGCCGGCGCCCACGGACCTGCCGACCGGGTGCGTCTTCTGGCCGCGCTGCCCGGTGCGCGGCGACGCACGCTGCGAGACCGAGCAGCCGCCGCTGCAGGTGGTCGGCGCCGGGCTGTCGAAGGGGCTGCCGCACCGCGCGGCCACCTGGTGCACGGAGGGGGGCGCGCGGTGAGCACGGTGTTCCTGGGCGGGGAGTCCGCGGCCGGGCCGGGGCAGCGCGACGTCCTGGTCTCCGCGCGGGGGCTGGAGGTGCACTTCCCGATCCGCTCGGGCGGTGCGCTGCGGCGGACGACGGGGGCGCTGCGCGCCGTCGACGGCGTCGACCTCGACGTGTACCGCGGCGAGACGCTCGGGCTGGTGGGGGAGTCCGGCTGCGGCAAGTCCACGCTGGGCAACGCGCTGCTGCGGCTGGTCCCGCCCACCGGCGGCACGGTCACCTTCGACGGCCTCGACGTCACCGCGATGGGGCGCCGGCAACTGCGCGACCTGCGGCGGCGGGCGGGCATGGTCTTCCAGGACCCGTTCGCCTCGCTGGACCCGCGGCGCACCGTGGCCCAGACGGTGTCCGAGCCGCTCGAGGTGCACCGCCTGCACCCCGGCCGGCAGGCGCGCGCCGCGCGGGTGCGGGAGCTGCTGGAGCTGGTCGGGCTCGACCCCGCCGTCGCCTCCCGCTACCCGCACGAGTTCTCCGGCGGCCAGCGGCAGCGGGTGGGCATCGCCCGGGCGCTGGCCGGGGAGCCGGACTTCCTGGTCTGCGACGAGGCGATCGCCTCCCTCGACGTCAGCATCCAGGCGCAGGTGCTCAACCTGCTGCGCCGGCTGCAGCGGCAGCTCGGCCTCACGCTGCTGTTCATCTCGCACGACCTCTCGGCGGTGCGGCACGTCTCCGACCGGATCGCGGTCATGTACCTGGGCCGGGTGGTCGAGGTGGGGCCGGCGACCGCCGTCGCCGCGCAGCCGCAGATGCCCTACACGCGGGCGCTGCTGTCGGCGGTGCCGCTCCCGCACCCGGCCCTGGAGCGCTCCCGGCAGCGGATCGTGCTCCGCGGCGACGTGCCCTCCCCGGCCCGGGTGCCCAGCGGCTGCCGGTTCCGCACCCGCTGCCCCGACGTGTTCGAGCCCTGCCCCGACGTCGACCCGGCGCTGCAGCCGGTGGGCTCGGCGCCCGGGCACGTGGCCGCCTGCCACCTGCACGGCGTGGCCGGGACGCCGGTGCGGCGGGAGGCGCCCGGCGCTCCGGCCGACGCGGGGGACCCGGCGCGCTGACCTCGCGGCACGCGACCGTCCGTTTGCCCCTCCACCGGAGCGGCTACCGGCGCCCCGGCAGACGGGGCGCGCGCGCCGTCGGGAACGGGGAACGGCGATGGCGTCGAGCAGGACGACCGGGCGGGCCGGGTCCACCGGCCTCTACGGCAGCAGGATCGGGGACCGGCTGGGGCGCGCGGCGCTCACCGAGGTGATCGGGACGGCGATCCTGGTGTTCGTCGGGACGAGCACCGTGGTCGCGGGACCCGCCACCGGCAACAGCCTCTTCGAGCTGGTCGGTGTGGTGCTGGCCTTCGGGCTGACGCTGGTGGCGCTGGCCGCGGCCCTCGGGCACGTCTCGGGCTGCCACCTCAACCCCGCGGTGACGCTCGGGCTCGCCGTGACGCGGCGCTTCCCGTGGCCGGCCGCCGGGATCTACGTCGTGGCGCAGCTGGTCGGCGGCCTGCTCGGCGCGGCCGCCACGTGGGCGGTCTACGGCAGCGCGGCGCGCGAGGAGGGGCTGCTCGGCGCGACGACGCCGCAGGAGGGCGTCTCCGCCGGCCAGGCGTTCCTGGCCGAGGCGCTGGTGACGTTCGTGCTGGTGCTCGTCGTGGTGTCGGTGGCCACCGACGAGCGCGCCGAGTCCGCGATCGCCCCGGTCGCCGTCGGCTTCGCCCTGGCGGCCGGCATCTTCGCCGTCGGCGGGCTCACCGGCGGCGCGGTGAACCCCGCGCGCGCCCTCGGCCCCAACCTGCTGGCCGGTCAGGTCGGGCCGCTGTGGATCTACCTGCTGGCGCCGGTGGTCGGTGGCGTCCTCGCCGCGGTCGTGTACGACCGGCTGCTGTCCCGGGGCGAGCCGCCGGAGGCCTGACCGTCCGGCCGGCCTCCGGCGGGTCAGCCTCGGCCGCTGCGGGTGGGCCGGCGGCCCTGCCGGGAGCCCGAGCGGGACGCCCGACGGGAGTCCCGGCCGCCGGTGCGGGGGTGCCCGTCGGAGCCGCGGCCGCGCGGGGCGCTGCACGGGCGGCAGGTGGAGAACCAGGGCGCGACCGGCGTGCCGCACTCGACGCAGGCCGACGAGCGGCTGACCGCGATCGCGTCGGGGAGCAGCTCGCTGATGGCCTCGGCGCACTCCTCCTCGACCCAGGCGGCGTCGTCGCCGTCCAGCCCGGCGACGCCGGGGAACTGGCGCAGCAGCGTCTGGGCGTCGCGCGCGGCCGCGGCGGCCTGCTCGAACTCCTCCACGCTGCCGCCCACCGGCACGTCGGGCAGCACGACCTCCGGCCGCACCGGCAGGCCCACGGCGTGCCGCAGCGCCGCGCGGGCGAGCAGCAGCCAGCGGGTGCGCCGCGGCGGCTCGTAGTCGATCGGCAGGCGGACCAGCCGCCAGACGGTGTGCAGGTCGCCGGCCGCGCCGAGCGGGCCGCGCAGCAGCGGGAGCAGCGCCTGCACCCGCAGCACCAGGCCGGTGACGTCGTCGGGCGCGACGGCCTGGTCGCGGGTGGCCGCCCGGGCCCACGCCTGCCAGCGGACCAGCGCCTCGGGCAGGTCGACGGGCTCCAGCGCCCCGAGGTCGTCGAGCTCGGGCCGCAGCCGCGGCATCCGCTCGGGCAGGTCGCTCGGCCGGTCCCCCCGGGCCACCTCGGCGCCGAGGGACACCAGCGCCGCCGACGGCTTCAGGCCGCGCACGCCGGTGAGGATCCCGACCGTGCCGTGCCCGGTCAGGCCGTAGCGGCCGGCGCGGCCGGCGATCTGCGCGGCCTCCCAGCTGCGCAGCGGCCGCAGCTCGGTGCCGTCGAACTTCGTCGTCTCGGCGAACAGCACGGTGGTGGCCGGCACGTTGATGCCGTGGCCGATGACGTCGGTGGTCACCAGGACGTCGAGCTCGCCGGAGGTGAAGCGCTCGATGACCTCGCGGCGGGTGGCCGGGGGCAGCGCGCCGTAGAGGACGCCGACCCTCCCGGGCCGGTGCCGGTCGAGCTCGGCGGCGACGGCGTAGACGGTCTTGCGGGAGAAGGCGACGACGAGCGTCTGGGGCCGGACGCCGGTGGTGCGGACCGGCGCGCGCAGGACGTCGAGCCGCGACAGCCGCCGGTGGTGCACGACCTCGACGTCCTCGGCGTCGGCGACCAGCGGCGCGAGCAGCGGGTGCGCCTCGGCCGCGGCGATGAGGTGCATCTCCCGGTACTCGCCGGTGAGCAGCAGGCGCGCCCAGGTGTGCCCGCGGTCGGGGTCGGCGACCCAGTGCGACTCGTCGAGCACGAGCATGTCGCCGGCCATGGGGGCCTTCTCGACGGTGCAGCACAGGACGGGCGCGCCCGGGTCGATCTCCTCCTCGCCGGTGGACAGGCCGACGGTGCCCTCGGGCAGCAGGGCGGAGAGCTTGGCGTAGGCCTCGTGCGCGAGCTGGCGCAGCGGCGCGGCGTAGACGCCGGACCCGCCGGCGGCCAGCGCCTGCAGCGACTCGTAGGTCTTGCCGGAGTTGGTGGGGCCCAGGTGGAAGACGACCCGCCGCGGCGGGGTGGCGCGCACGGGCAGGTCCGGTGCGGTGGCCTCGACCCAGCGCTGCTGGGCGGCCCGCTCGGCGCGGGCGGCCTCCCGGGCGGCGGCACGGTCGGCGGCACGGTCGGCGGCACGGTCGGCGGCGCGGTCGCCGCTGTCGTACGGGTCGTACGCGTCCCGGACGGGCGGGCGGGCGGCGTCGGGGCGCCGCACCCGGCGGCGGGCGGTGGACGGCTGGGGAGCGGTGTCGGTCAGGAGGGGTCCTCGGGTCGTTCGCGGGGCAACTCCGGGTCAACACCACGGGCGCCGTGTCCATGCCCGCGCCCGGGGAGCGGGTGCGGGATAGCCTCGGACGGCCGGGAGGGCTCGCCTAGAGGCCGATGGCGGCGGTCTTGAAAACCGCTATGGGGTCACACCCATCGTGGGTTCGAATCCCACGCCCTCCGCTCGTGCGCGCGGTGCCCCTCCGTGCGCTCAGCATCGCCTAGCGTGTGCCCCTTCGCGGGGACATCCGGGGACCGCGGAGCGGGGAGTGGCATGGACGGGGCAGCCGCGCCGGGCGCCACCACGGCGGTCGACGACGTCCTGGACGGACAGCGGGAGGACGACGCCACGGCGCTCGTGCGCAGCCGCCGCTGGCTGGCCGAGGCCCAGCGGCTGGCGGCCCTGGGCAGCTGGGAGTGGGACGTCCGCACCGGCGACGTCCTGTTCAGCGACGAGCTCCGCGCCGTCTACCGCCTCGACCCGTCGGTGACGCCGACCTTCGCCACCTGCCTGGAGATGGTCCACCCCGACGACCGCCCGCGGGCCGAGCGGGCGATCCTCGCCGCGCTCACCGACGGCGGGGTCTTCGACCTCGACCACCGGGTCGTGTGCGGGGACGGCGAGGTCATCTGGGTGCGGGCCCGCGGGTCGGTCAGCCGCGGCGAGGACGGCAGCCCGCTGCTGCTCGTGGGCACCGCGCAGGACGTCACCGAGCGGGTGGCCATCGAGGCCCGCCTGCAGGAGAGCGAGCGGCGGCTGCTGGAGGCGCAGCGGGTGGCCCGGCTGGGCCGGTGGGACTGGGACGTGCGCAGCGACGTCGTCGCCTGGTCCGACGACATGTTCCGCATCTTCGGCATCCCGCCGGCCGTGCTCGTGCCCACGGTCGAGGGGTACCTGGCGCGGGTCCACCCCGACGACCGCGACGAGCTGCTGCAGATGCTCGCCGACGTCCGGGCCGGCCGGGAGGACTACGCGCTCGAGCACCGGGTGCTGCGCGCCGACGGCAGCGTCGGGTGGGTGAGCTGCCGCGCAGCCGTGGTCCGCGACGACGACGGCGCCGAGGTGCGCGTCCACGGCACCGCCACCGACGTCACCGAGCGCAAGCTCGCCGAGCTGGCCGCCGCCCGCGCCACCGCCGAGCTCGCCGCCCGCGCCGAGCAGCTGCGCCGGATGGCCTTCACCGACCCGCTCACCGGCCTGGCCAACCGGGCGCTGTTCGCCGACCGGCTGCAGCACGCCCTCGACGCCCGCTCGCCGGCCGGCGTCAGCGTGCTCCTGGTCGACCTGGACGACTTCAAGGACGTCAACGACGTGCTCGGCCACCAGGTCGGCGACCGGCTGCTCGTCGAGGTCGCCGGGCGGCTGGCCCGCTGCGTGCGCCCGGAGGACACCGTGGCCCGCCTCGGCGGCGACGAGTTCGCCGTCGTGCTGGCCGAGGCGGCGCACGGCGAGCAGGTGGCCCGCCGGATCGGGGCGGCGCTGGACACCCCGGTGCGCTTCGGCGACCGGCAGCTGGTGCCCACCGGCAGCATCGGCGTCGCCCGGGCGGCCGGCGGCGAGCCCGTCCCCGCCGAGGTGCTGCTCCAGCAGGCCGACATCGCGATGTACGCGGCCAAGCGCGCCGGCAAGGGCCGCTACGAGGTGTTCGACCCGACGATGTCCACGGCGGTGCTCGCCCGCGCCGACGTCGAGAACGGGCTGCGCCAGGCGCTCGACCACGACGAGCTCGTGGTGCACCTGCAGCCGCTGGTCGACGTCGGCGCCCGTGCGGCCACCCGGGTGGAGGCCCTGGTCCGCTGGCCGCGCCCGTCCGGGCTCGCCCTGCCGGCCGACTTCCTCCCGGTCGCCGAGCGCAGCGGGCTGGTCCGCGCGCTCGGCCGGCAGGTGCTGCGCGCCGCCTGCCGGGGGCTCGCCCCGTGGCTGGCGGCCGACCCGCGCCGCTCGGTCGCGGTCAACGTCTCGCCGGTGCAGCTGCGCGAGCCGGACTTCGCGACGACGGTGCTCGACATCCTGGCCCGCACCGGCGTCGGGCCGGGGCAGCTGCTGCTCGAGGTCACCGAGACGCTGTTCCTCGAGGCGGGCCCGCGGGTGGTCGGCCAGCTCGCGGAGCTGCGCGCGGCCGGCATCCGGGTGGCGATCGACGACTTCGGCACCGGGTACTCCTCCCTCGGCCGGCTGCAGGACCTGCCCGTCGACGGCGTCAAGGTCGACCGCACCTTCGTCCAGCAGATGGGCGCCGGCCCGGGGGATGCCGCGATCCTCACCGCGATGGTCACCCTCGCCCACGACCTGGGCCTGGAGGTCACCGCCGAGGGCGTGGAGACCCGGGACCAGGCGGCCAGGCTGCTGGAGCTGGGCGTGGACCACCTGCAGGGCCACCACCTCGCCCGCCCGGTGCCGCTGGACGGGCTCGACGACGCGGTGGCCGCGGCCGGCGCGGCGATGCGGGCCGCCGCCGGCTGCCCGGGCCGGTCCGGCCGGACCACCGTGGCGCTGGTCGACGGCGGGGCCGCCCTCGGGCGGGCGGTGCGCGGCGCCCTGGTGCGGGCCGGTCTCGCGGCGGCCGGGCCGGGGGAGCCGCCGGACGCCGTCGTGCTGGTCGCCGCCCGCGGCGAGGACGCGCTCGCCCGGCTGGCCGCCGTGCGCCCGGCCGGCGCCGCGGTGCTCGTGCTGTGCGCGCGGGCCGACCGGGCCACCCGGGCGCGGCTGCTGGCCGCCGGGGCCGACGACGTCGTCGTCGACCCCGGCTGCCCGGCCGGCCTGGCCGACCGCGTGCGCGGGGCGCTGCGGACCCTGGCCGACGAGACGGCCGCCGGGGCGGGCGGCTGAGGCTCAGCAGCAGGCCGTCGTCGTCGCGCCCTCCAGGTCGGGCCGGGCGTCGGCGGTGACGGTGTAGACCTCCCACGGCTCGCCGCCGGGCGCGGTCACCCACACCTTGTCCTGGACGGCGTAGCAGCAGGTGGTCTGCTCCTCGGTGCGCGTGGCGAGGCCGGCGTCGGCGAGCCGTCCGGTGGCGGCCGCGACCTCCGCCGGGCTCGCCACCTCCACGCCCAGGTGGTCGAGCCGGGTGGGCTCCCCGCCCTCGCCCTCGCCCTCGAGCAGGACGAGCTTGAGCGGCGGCTCGGCGACGGCGAAGTTGGCGTAGCCCGGACGGCGCTTGGCCGGCGGGGTGCCGAACAGGCGGCCGTAGAAGTCGACGGCGGCGTCGAGGTCGGCGACGCGCAGGGCGAGCTGGATCCGGGACACGGGGACCTCCTCGGGTCGGGAGACATCGACGCTCGTCGATGTCCGGGCCACCGTGCGCCTTGACATCGACGTCTGTCAATACGATCGTCGTCGTAGTGACGGACGTCGATGGAGGACCCGTGAACGACCCGGCGGCCTGCTGCACGCCCCTGACCGGCACCGCGATGTCCGCCGAGCGCGCGGAGGAGGTGGCCGGGCTGCTCAAGGCGCTGGCCGACCCGGTGCGCCTGCGGCTGGTGAGCCTGATCGCCGGCAGCGACACCGGCGAGGCCTGCGTCTGCGACCTCAACGCCGCCTTCGACCTGACCCAGGCCACCATCAGCCACCACCTCAAGGTGCTGCACACCGCGGGGCTGCTCGACCGCGAGAAGCGTGGCGTGTGGGTGTACTACGCCGTGCGCCGCGAGGCGCTGGCCGCCGTCGCCGGCCTGTTCGACGCCGCCGTGGTGCCGGTGTGAGCGACCCGGTCCGGGAGGCCCCGGTCGCGCCGCCGGAGGCGCCGGTCCTCCAGCGGCTGTCGGTCCTCGACCGGTTCCTCCCGGTGTGGATCCTCGCGGCGATGGCCTCGGGCCTGTTGCTCGGCCGGCTGGTGCCGGGCCTGGACGACGCCCTGTCGGTGGTGGAGGTCGGCGGGATCAGCCTGCCGATCGCGGTCGGGCTGCTGCTGATGATGTACCCGGTCCTGGCCAAGGTCCGGTACTCCGAGCTCGACCGGGTCACCGGCGACCGCCGGCTGCTCGGGGCCAGCCTGGTGCTGAACTGGCTGGTCGGCCCCGCGCTGATGTTCGCCCTGGCCTGGCTGCTGCTGCCCGACCTGCCCGAGTACCGCACCGGGCTGGTCGTCGTGGGTCTCGCGCGCTGCATCGCCATGGTGCTGATCTGGAACGACCTGTCCTGCGGCGACCGCGAGGCCGCCGCCGTGCTGGTCGCCGTCAACTCCGTCTTCCAGGTGCTGGCGTTCGGCGCGCTCGGCTGGTTCTACCTGCAGGTGCTGCCCGGCTGGATGGGCCTGCCGACGACGTCGGCGGAGTTCTCCGTCGCGGCGATCGTGGTCTCGGTACTGGTCTTCCTCGGCATCCCGCTCGCCGCGGGCTCCCTCACCCGCGCGCTGGGGGAGCGGGCCCGCGGCCGCGCCTGGTACGAGCAGCGGTTCCTGCCCCGGATCGGCCCGGTCGCGCTGTACGGGCTGCTGTTCACCGTCGTCGTGCTCTTCGCGCTGCAGGGCGACGCCATCACGTCCAACCCCTGGGACGTCGCGCGGATCGCGCTGCCGCTGCTGGCCTACTTCCTGGTCATGTTCGGGGGCTCGTTCCTGCTCGGCGTGCGGCTGCGGCTCGGCTACGCCAAGACCGCCACACTGGCCTTCACCGCGGCCGGCAACAACTTCGAGCTGGCCATCGCCGTCGCGATCGGCACCTTCGGGGTCACCTCCGGCCAGGCGCTGGCCGGCGTGGTGGGCCCGCTCATCGAGGTCCCCGTCCTCGTCGCGCTCGTCTACGTCTCGCTGTGGGCCGCCCGCTGGTTCCCCGGCGACCCGACCGTCCCCGTCAGGAGCACCCCGTGACCCGTCCCAGCGTCCTGTTCGTCTGCGTGCACAACGCCGGCCGCTCGCAGATGGCCGCCGGCTGGCTGCGGCACCTCGCCGGCGACGCCGTCGAGGTCCGCTCCGCCGGCTCCCTGCCCGGCGACCGGGTCAACCCCTCGGCGGTGGAGGCGATGGCCGAGGCCGGCATCGACATCACCGACCAGCGGCCCAAGGTCCTCACGACCGAGGCCGTCGAGGCCTCCGACGTCGTCATCACCATGGGCTGCGGCGACGCCTGCCCGGTCTTCCCGGGCAAGCGCTACCTCGACTGGGCCCTCGAGGACCCGGCCGGCAAGGGCGTCGAGGCGGTCCGGCCGATCCGCGACGAGATCGAGCGCCGGGTCCGCGGCCTGCTCGCCGAGCTGGAGGTCCCCACCCCCGCGCGGGACTGACCTCCCTCCTCGGGGTGGCCCGGCTCGGGGAGCGGCCCCGTCCTGCCGAAGACCAGGTGTGGCCGTTCCCCGGGGACTCCGTGCGCGGCAGCCGCGTGCCGCCGCCCGGTCCCTGGTGCTGATGATCGCCGTGTCCGCCGGCGTGCTGGCCGTGGTCAGCACCTTCGGCGCGAACGCGGCCAACGCGCTGACCGTCGGGGCCACCTGGGCGGGCGTGGCCTTCCTCGTCGTCCTCGCCGTCGTCGTGCGCCGCACCGATCCCGGCCGGCTCGACCGGGCCGGCGTCTTCGTGGCGGTGGGGGTCGCCGGCGCGCTCATGGCCTGCGGGCTCAACCTGCTCACCCAGGACTCCTCCGCCGGCGCCCAGGCCTTCCTCGCCTTCCCGGTGCTGTGGGCCGCCTCGC
This sequence comes from Geodermatophilus sp. SYSU D01119, assembly GCF_054049975.1. Lineage (NCBI taxonomy): Bacteria > Bacillati > Actinomycetota > Actinomycetes > Geodermatophilales > Geodermatophilaceae > Geodermatophilus > Geodermatophilus sp. SYSU D01119. The sequence continues at coordinate 50,761 of NZ_JBJGYL010000013.1, forward strand.
ACCTGCGCCGCACCGCGGTCGCCGTCGTCACCGCCGCCGCGGTGGTCGCCAACGCCGCCGTCGTCCCGCTGCTGGTCCCGCTGGAGGTGGCGCTGTCCGACGTGCTGCTCACCGGCACCGTGCTCGCCGTCGTGGCGTCCATGCTCGAGCGGGCCGGGTCCGTGCAGGAGCGGCTGGTCGAGGCACTGGAGCAGCAGGCCACCGTGGACACCCTGACCGGCCTGGTCAACCGCCGCGTGTTCGACGACGCCCTCGCCGTCGCGCTCGACGGCCGCCGGTCCGGCCCCGGCGAGGGCACCGCGCTCATGCTCCTCGACGTCGACTCGTTCAAGCAGATCAACGACGTGCACGGGCACCCGGTGGGCGACGACGCGCTGGTCCACCTCGCGGGCGTCATCCGGGGGCAGATCCGCGCCGGCGACGCCGTGCTGTCCCGCCTCGGCGGTGACGAGCTGGCCGTGCTCCTGCCCGGCTGCAGCGCCGACGTCGCGGTCGACCGGGCCGGGTCGCTGCTGGAGAGCGTGCTGTCGACGCCGCTGACGCTGCCCGACGGGAGCCTGCTGGCCCTGTCGGTGAGCGTGGGCGTGGCGCACTCCGGCGGCCGGGCGCTCGGGATGCGCGAGTTCTACGCCGCCGCCGACCGCGCGCTCTACCGCGCCAAGCGCGGCGGCCGCGGCCGCGTGGAGGTCGCGCCGGCCTAGGCCTGCGGGTCTAGGTGAGTGCCCAGGTGCCGCCCTCGGCGCGCACCACCCCGGCGCGCTCCAGCCGGGCCAGGTGCTGCTCGGCGGTGCGCCGCTCGACCGTGGGCACGAACGGCAGCTGCACGTGCGGCCGGTACACCAGCCGGTGCGCCACCACCTCGGCCACCGTGCGCGGCCGCTCGGCGAGCAGTCCCAGCAGCGTCTCGTCGCGGCGGGCGACCACGCCCGCGTAGGTGTCCAGCGCGGCGAGGAACGCCTCCCGCCCCTCGACGACGCCCTTCTGGTGCGCGGTGCCGTACCACCGGGCCTCGATGCCGCGGAGCCGGTCGAACGAGGCCTCGAGCGCGTCGAGGTCGCTGCTCACGTCGCCGTAGTACGGGCCGAAGCCGGTGAGGTCGATGTCGCCGATGAACAGGAAGCCGTCGGGCTCCACGAGCAGCCCGCAGTGCCCCGCGGTGTGCCCGGGCAGGTGGACGACGGTCAGGGTGCGCCCGCCGAGGTCGATCACGTCGCCGTCGGCCACCTCGCGGACGTCGGCGTGCCCGGTGATGCCGAAGTCGCCGCGCAGCTCCTCGCGGAACGTGTCGGCGGCGGCGGCGTCCATCCCGAAGCCGGCCAGCAGCGCCTCGGTCTCGCGCACCGCGGGGGCGTCGGCCGGGTGGGCGTGCGCCGGCACCTCGGGGAAGACGTGCAGGCCGGCGACGTGGTCCTCGTGCCCGTGGCTGACGAACGCGAGGTCGACCGGACCGACGGCGCGCCCCCGCCGGCCGACCTCGATCGAGGGGTCGACCAGCGCCGTCGCCTCGGTGCCCGCGACCAGCAGCGAGTTGCCGCACGGGTAGCGGCCGCCCTCGGGCGAGGCGAGGAGCGTGATGCCGCCGTAGCGGAGGTCGTCGTCGCGGCTGCCCACGGCCCCACCCTGGCACGGACAGCCAAGAGCGCTACGAAGGCTCCTCCTCCCGGCCCGGTGGGAGCCCCTCGCGCGCGGACGGCGGATCGGCACAGGGCGGAACCGGTCGCGGCTCGTAGAGTGCCGCCCGACGGCGGCGGCGGAGGAGGGGGCCGGATGCGCGACGTGCTCTCGACGCTCACCCGCGACGTGCTCTTCGGCCCGCTCGACACCCCCGGCCGCACGGAGGCCGTGGTCAACCGGCTGCGCACGGCCGTCGCCCTCGGCGTGCTCCCCGACGGCGCCCAGCTGCCCTCCGAGGTCGACCTCGCCGCCCAGTTCAACGTCGCGCCGGGGACCCTGCGGGACGCGCTCGCGACGCTGCGCGAGGAGGGCATCGTCGAGACCCGCCGCGGGCGCGGCGGCGGCAGCTTCGTCCGGGTGTCCGAGTCGCTGCACGTCGCGCACGCGTCGGCGCTGCTGGCCTCGATGCCCCCGCCGGAGTTCCGCGACCTCTCCGACTGGCGCGCCGCCGTCGCCGGCGCCTCCGCCGAGCTGGCCGCCGAGCGGGCCTCCGACCAGGACGTCGGCCACCTCGGCTCGCTGGCCGGCAGCCTGGCCGCCGCCGAGGACGAGGCGACCGCCCGCCGCTTCGACGCCCGGTTCCACATCGCGCTCGCGGCCGCGGCCCGGTCGCGCCGGCTGAGCACCGAGGCGATCAACCTGCAGGTGACGTACGCCCCCATGCTCGCCCTCGTCTACGCCGACCCCGACGTCCGGCGCGAGGGCGGGGCGCGGCTGGCCGAGGTCGCCGACTGCGTGCGCGGCGGGGAGGCCGAGCGGGCACGCCGCGTCGTGACCGAGCTGACCGGCGACACCGCGCGCAGACTGTCCCGGCTGCGGGGTCGGACGGCGGTGCCGGGCACCGGGACGGGGAGGGAGGCGGCGCGGTGACGCAGGACGACGTCGACCAGGGGACCGCGGTGGCGCGGGCCGTCACGCGGGTCCGCACCCACCTCGACGGCCTGGCCACCCTTCTCGAGGGGGTCCGGGGGCCGGTCGAGGCCGGCCTGGCCGCGTCCGGCGCGGACGTGCCCGCGCTCGGCTACCGGGAGCTGACCGCGCTGCTGCGCGACGTCGCGGCGCCGCACTGCACCGCCGCGCTCGGGGCGGCGCCGTCGGTGGCCGGCGTCGGCTGCGTCGCGCAGAGCCCGGCGGAGGCGGGGGAGGCCTTCGCGATGGTCTGGTGGGTCAGCCGCAACGGCGTGGTGAGCGAGAAGCGGCACGACCTCAACCCCACCTCCGACGCCTTCTACGACTACCGGGACGCCGAGTGGTTCTCGGTGCCCCGCACCACCGGCGGCTTCGTCGTCGCGGGCCCCTACATCGACGCGTGGGGCACCGACGACCTCACGATCACCGCAGGGCTGCCCCTGCGCGCCGGCGGCCGGGCGATCGGGGTCGTGGCGCTCGACGTCGCCACCGCCCGCTTCGTCGGCGAGCTCACCGACGCGCTCGACGAGCTGCCGCAGGACGCCGTCCTGGTGAACGCCGACGGCCGCGTGGTCGCCTCGACCGCGCCCGACCTCAGCACCGGCCTGCGGCTGACCCCGCGGTCCCGTGCCACGGCCGGCGCCCCGGCCGGCACCGCGGTCCCGGCCGGCGCTCGCGGCTGGTCGCTGGTGCTGCTCCCCGCGGCCGACGCCCCCGCCTGATCCAGGGGCCTGACCCGGCACCCCGCCCGCCGCGACCCGGCGGACCCCGCGCAACGACTCGGCAACGACCGCCCGAACAGCCGTTGACCTCTAAAACGTCAGGACTGTAGGTTTTCGCCACCGCGCCGCCCGGGAGGGCGTGCGAGGGCCCGCGGGAGCCACCTGCCGGGCCCTCCGCAGCGGTCCGTCCACCACCCGCAGACGACGTCCGGTCACGGCCGGTCGCCGTCCGTGGAGTGCCGTCCGTCAACAGCAGGGAGCCGTCGTGGGGGATGTCCGGGTCGCCGTCGTGGGAGCCGGGGTGTGCGGGGTGACCACCGCCCTGGAGCTCCAGGCGCTCGGCGTGCGCGACGTCGTCGTCCTCGACGCCCGCCACCCCGGCGACGGGTCCTCCGGGTTGTCGGTCGGCATGGTCGAGACGCAGTACGTCGAGGTGCCCGACATCGCCGTCCGGGCGCACGGCCGCCGCTACTACGACGCGGTCGAGCGCGACCACGGGCTGACGTTCGTCCGCGGCGGCTACCTGCGCACCGCCCACGACGACGCCGACCTCGCCGACTACGAGCGCAGCGTGCGGCGGCAGCGCGACGCCGGCGTTCCCGACGCCGAGGTGCTCGACGCCGCCGAGATCGCGCGGCGCTGGCCGCAGCTGGTGGTCGACGACCTCACAGGCGGGCTGCACGGGCCCTCCGACGGCCACATCGACGGCTACGAGTACTGCACGCTGGCCGCCCGGCTGGTCCGCGAGCGCGGCGGCCGGGTGCTCCCCGGCACCCCGCTCGTCGGCGCGGAGTCCCTGCCCGGCGGCGGTTGGCGCCTGGTCACCGGCCGCGAGCCGGTCGAGGCCGACGTCGTGGTCAACGCCGCGGGACCGTGGGCCGGGGTGGTCGGCGACCTGCTCGGCGCGCCGGTGCCGCTGGTGCCGCAGCTGCACGGGGCGGTGACCGTCGAGCTCGCCGCGCCGCTCACCCCGCTGCTGCCCTTCGTCATGGACTACGTGCCCGGCTCCGGCCAGGCCGGCGTCTACTTCCGCTCCGAGCGCGCCGACCAGCTCATCGCCGGCCTGCACGTGGAGGAGGCGGTGGCCGAGTCGGTGTCGCCGGACGTGCCGCTGGGCCGGGTCGACGACGCCTTCCTCGAGGAGCTCGTCGAGCGGATGGGCGAGCGCCTGACCGACACCGACGGCGCCGGCATCGGGCGCAGCTGGACCGGCATCTACCCGATGACGCCCGACCACCGGCCGATCGTCGGGCGCCACCCCGCCCGCGCCGACGTCATCTGCGCGGTGGGTGGCGGCGGGAACGGCATCCAGCTCGCCCCGGCGATCGGTCGCGTCGCCGCCGAGGCGCTGACCGGCGCCGCCGAGCCGACGTTCGCCACGACCGACCCGGGCTGGGACCCGGCCCGCATCGCCGACGGGGCCCCCGTCGGCCACGCCTCCACGCAGACCCCCTGACCGACCCGACGACTGAGGAGTCCCCGGTGACCACCAGGCTCGACTACGGATCGACCGACCTCGGCGACGCCGCGCTCGACGCGCGCTTCGAGGCCGCCCTCGCCGAGGCGCGGAAGGGCGCCGACGTGCTCGACCACGTCATCGGCGGGCGGCCCGACGAGCGCGGGGACACCTTCACCCGCGAGGACCCGTGCGCCCCGGGGACCGTGGTCTCCACCGCCCGGACCGCCGACGACGCCGTGGTGGCCGACGCCGTCGCCGCGGCCCGCGCGGCCTCCCGGGGCTGGCGGACCACCGCCCCCGCCGACCGGATCGCCGCCCTGCGCGCGGCGAAGGCGGGGTTCGCCGACCGTGCCGCCGAGATCGCCGGCGTCGTCTCCGCCGAGACCGGCAAGACCCGGCTCGAGGCGCTGGCCGAGGCCCAGGAGGCCGTCGACCTCGTCGAGCACTACTGCGCCGAGATGGAGCGCAACGACGGCTTCGTCACCCCGCTGCGGTCGGGCCCCGGTGAGCGCAACACCGACGTGCTGCGCCCCTTCGGCGTCTTCGCCGTCATCGCGCCGTTCAACTTCCCGGTCGCCCTGGCCGTCAACATGGCCGCGGCCGCCCTGGTCACCGGCAACACCGTCGTCGCCAAGCCCTCGGACAAGACGCCGCGCTCCACGGCGCTGGCGTGGGAGCTGCTCGGCGCCGCGCTCCCGGCCGGCGTGCTCAACGTGGTGCACGGCGGGGCGGACACCGGTCGCGCGCTGGCCGGCGCCGCCGTCGACGGGATCGCCTTCACCGGCTCGGCCGCCGTCGGGTGGCAGCTGGTGCGCGAGCTGGGTCAGGGTGCGTACGCCCGGCCGGTGCTCGCCGAGATGGGCGGCAGCAACCCCGCGATCGTCACCGCGACCGCCGACCTCGACGACGCCGCGCACGGGATCGCCCGCTCGGCGTTCGGCCTGTCCGGCCAGAAGTGCAGCGCCTGCCGCCGGGTGGTGGTCGACCGCAGCGTCGCCGACGAGCTGCTCGAGAAGCTGGCCGCCGCGGCCGAGGCGATCGTCGTCGGTGACCCGGCCGACCCGCGCACCGGCATGGGCCCGGTCGCCGACGACGCCGTCAGCCGCCGCATCGACGACGCCCTGGCCGCCGCGGCCCGCGACGGCCGGGTGGTCACCGGCGGGCGGGCCGGGGAGCTGAGCGGCAACTTCTACCGGCCGGTGGTCGTCACCGACCTGCCGCCGGGGCACCCGCTGACGCGCGAGGAGCTCTTCGCGCCGTTCGTCACCGTCACCGCGGTCGACGGTTTCGACGCGGCGATCGCGGAGGCCAACGCCGTCGACTACGGCCTGTCGGCCGGCGTGTTCACCGGCGACCAGGACGAGGTCGACCGCTTCCTCGACGAGATCGAGGCCGGCGTCGTCTACGTCAACCGGCGCGCGGGCGCGACCACCGGCGCCTGGCCCGGCATCCAGTCCTTCTGCGGCTGGAAGGCCAGCGGCTCGTCGGGCAAGGGCGGCCTCGGCCCCTGGTACCTGCCCGGCTTCATGCGCGAGCAGTCCCGCACCGTCGCCGGCTGACCGTCCCCACCCCACCGACCGAGGAGGCACCGTGACGGTCGCCGAGCTCCGGGACCGCGCCCGCCGCGTGATGCCCGGCGGCAACACCCGCAGCACGCTCTTCGTGCCGCCGCACCCCCCCTACGCGGTGTCCGGCGCCGGCTGTGTCGTCACCGACGCCACCGGCCACCAGGTCGTCGACTGCAACAACAACTACACGGCGCTGATCCACGGCCACGCCCACCCGGAGCTCGTCGCGGTGGCCACCGAGGCGGTGGCGGCGGGCTCGGCCTTCGGGCTGCCGACGGAGTCCGAGGTGGTGTGCGCCGAGCTGCTGCGCGAGCGCACGGGTCTGCCGAGCTGGCGGTTCTGCAACTCCGGCACCGAGGCCGTGATGATGGCGCTGCGCGGCGCCCGCGCGGCCACCGGCCGCGACCTGGTGGTCCGGTTCGCCGGCAGCTACCACGGCACCTACGACGCCGTCGTCGACCCGGCCGCTCCCGGCGTCCCCGGCAGCGTCACCGACTCGGTGGTCACCCTCCCGCAGGGCGACGCCGACGCCCTCGCGGACCTGCTGCGCAGCCGGGGGAGCGAGGTCGCCGCCGTCCTCGTCGACCTCATGCCCAACCGGGCGGGCCTGCGCCCGGCCGACCCGGCCTTCGTCGAGCTCGCCGCCGACCTCACCCGCCGCGCCGGGGCGCTGCTCGTCGTCGACGAGGTCATCACCCTGCGGCTGGAGGTCGGCGGGCTGCACGCGCGCTACGGCGTCGAGCCCGACCTGGTCACCGTCGGGAAGGTGGTGGGCGGCGGCTTCCCCGTCGGCGGCGTCGGCGGGCGCACCGAGGTGCTCGACTCCTTCAGCCCCCTCACCGACGGCCCGGTCAGCTGGGGCGGCACCTTCAGCGCCAACCCCGTGACCATGCGCACGGGCGCCGCCGCGCTGCGGCTGTTCGGGGCGGCGGAGGTGGCCGCGCTCAACGCCCGCGGCGACCGCCTGCGCGAGGAGCTCGCCGCCTCCGGGGTCCCGGTGAGCGGTTCCGGCTCGCTGGTGCGCCTGCTGCTGCCCGACCCCGGCGCCACCTGGTGGCGGCTGTACGAGCGCGGCGTGCTGGCCGGCACCAACGGCCTGCTCGCCCTGTCGACCCCGATGACCGACGACGACGTGGACGCCGTCCGCGACGCCGTCCTGTCCGCCGTGGAGGGAGCCGCATGAGCGCCGTCGCGCAGGAGCCGGCCGTCGTCCTCGACCGGATCCACAAGCAGTTCGGCGACCTCGTCGTCGTGAAGGACGTGTCGCTGACGGTGGCCCGCGGCGAGGTCGTGGCGATCATCGGCCCCAGCGGGTCGGGCAAGAGCACCCTGCTGCGCTGCATCAACCTGCTCGAGCGGGCCGACTCCGGCCGGGTCGAGGTGGTCGGCCGCGCCGTCGAGCCGGGCGCCGGGGTCGCCGGCCGCGACCTCGCGGCCCTGCGCCGCAGCGTCGGGATGGTCTTCCAGTCGTTCAACCTCTTCCCGCACATGACCGTGCTCCGCAACGTCTCGCTGCCGCAGGAGCGGGTGCTCGGCCGCAGCCGCGCGGAGGCCGACGAGCGGTCCCGCCGGCTGCTGGAGCGGGTGGGCCTGGCCGCGAAGGCCGACACCTACCCCTCCCGCTGCTCCGGCGGCCAGCAGCAGCGGGTGGCCATCGCGCGGGCCCTGGCCCTCGACCCCGAGGTGATGCTCTTCGACGAGCCGACCTCCGCGCTCGACCCGGAGCTGGGCCTCGAGGTGCTCGCGGTCATGCGGGAGCTCGCCGCTGACGGCATGACGATGGTCGTGGTCACCCACGAGATCCACTTCGCCGCCGACGTCGCCGACCGCGTCGTCGTCATGGCCGACGGCGCGATCCTCGAGCAGGGCCCCCCGGAGCAGGTGCTGCGCAGCCCGTCCACCGAGCGCGCCCGCCGCTTCCTCAGCGCGGTGGTCGACCGCTGATGGACGTCCTCGAGGCGGTGCTGCTCGGGGTGCCGGTCACCCTGCTGGTCACGGTCGCCGCGCTCGCCCTGGGCGCGGTGCTGGCCGTGCCCCTGGCGGCGGCCCGGCGCTCCCGGGTGGTGCCGCTGCGCTGGCTCGGCCGCGTCGTCATCGACGTCGTCCGCGGGATCCCGCCGGTCGTGTGGCTGTTCCTCATCTTCTTCGGCCTCGGCCGCGACCTCATCCGGCTCGAGCCGATCGAGGCCGGGATCATCGGGCTCGGCGTCATCTCCGCCGGCTACCTGGCCGAGATCTACCGCGGCGGGCTGTCGGCGGTGCACCGCGGCCAGTGGGAGGCCGCCTCGGCGCTCGGCATGGGCGGCACGGACACCCTCGTCCGCGTCGTCGCGCCGCAGGCCTTCCGCGTCTCCCTGCCGGCCGTGACGACCTACGCGATCAGCCTGCTCAAGGACTCCACGATCGTCTCGGCGATCGGCGTCAGCGAGATCCTGTTCCGCGCGACGCAGAGCGCCCGCTCGATGGGCGCCGGGCTCACCCCGTTCTTCGTCGCCGCGGCGGTCTACATCCTGCTCAGCGCGCCGCTGGCCTGGCTGTCGCGGGGCCTGGACGCCCGGCTGCGGGCGAGGGTCGCGCGATGACGGGGCTGCTGACCTCGTGGGGCGAGTGGCTGCCCCGGCTGCTCGAGGGGCTGGTCACCAGCGTCGAGCTCACCGCGGTGAGCCTCCTGCTGGGCGTCCCGCTGGGCCTGGTCCTCGCGCTGCTGAGCTCCTCGCGGGCCCGCCCGGTGCGCTGGGGGGCGATCACCCTGGTCGAGATCGGCCGCGGGACGCCGGCGCTGGTCATGCTGCAGTTCGTCTACTACGGGCTGCCGTCGGCGGGGCTGTCGCTGACGGCGTTCGTCTCGGCGGTGGCGGCCCTGTCGCTCACCACCGCCGGCTACACCAGCGAGATCCTGCGTGGCGGCCTGCAGGCGGTGCCCGCCGGGGAGACCGAGGCGGCCGGCGCGCTCGGGATGTCGCACCGCGACACGCTGCGCTTCGTCGTCGTCCCGCAGGGCGTCCGGATCGCGCTCCCGTCGCTGATGGGCTTCGCGATCCTGATCTTCCAGGCCACCTCGCTGACCTTCACGATCTCGGTCGTCGAGCTGCTCAGCCAGGCCTACTCGATCGGCGCGGCCACCTTCCGCTACCTCGACGTCCTCGTCCTCGCGGGCCTGCTCTACCTGGCCGTGACCATCCCGGCCGGGCTGCTGACCAACCGCACCGAACGGCGGCTGTCCCGCCACCTCTGACGGCACCACCCCGCTCCACCCGCACCCAGCGCGACGGCACCCCGCCGTCGGGCCAGCTCGTCCTGAGGAGATCACCGTGAAGACGCACCGCCTGAGCGCCGCCGTCCTCGCCCTCGGTTCCGCCGTGGCCCTCGTGGGCTGCGGATCGGACCCGACCAGCGAGGTGGCCGCCGACTGCGAGCCCGCCCACGAGTTCGAGACGGTCAGCGAGGGCGTGCTCACCGTCGCCCTGACCAACACCCCGCCGTACTCCTTCGAGGAGGGCGGCCAGGCCGAGGGCATCGACAGCGACATCCTCAAGGAGATCGCCGCCGACGAGTGCCTGACGATCGAGTACGAGGCCTACACCTACGCCACCGCGGTCCCGGCCGTGGAGACCGGCCGGGTCGACGTCGCCGTCGGCGGCTTCTACCGCACGGCCGCCCGCGGCGAGGTCGTCACCCTGAGCGCTCCCGTGTACCTCGACGAGCTCACCGTCATGTCCGCCGACGGCGTCTCCACCGTCGACGACCTGGTCGGCAAGCAGGTCGGCACCGTCGAGGGCTACCTGTGGGTCGACGCGCTGCGCGAGCTGCTCGGCGACGACCTGCGCACCTACCCCGACTCGCTGAGCCTGGCGCAGGACCTGACCGCCGGCCGCCTCGACATCGGCCTCGACGGCTACGGCGCTGCCGCCCAGTCGACCGAGGGCACCGACTTCGCGATCGAGGTCCTCGAGAGCGACCCGCGGGTGCCGGCCACCGAGGAGCCCTCGCAGACGAGCCTGCTGCTCGACCCGAGCAACGACGCCCTGGCCAGCGCCGTGGACGAGCACATCGGGGCCATGCGCGAGGACGGCTCGCTCGTGTCCATCCTCGAGGACAACGGCCTCCCCGCGTCGGCGGCCGAGGTCGGTGACGCACGGCTGATCTGACCCCCGGCAGCCGCGTCGGCGGGCCCGTGGCCGGGTGATCCCCGGCCGCGGGCCCGTGCCGTCCCCGCCTCCCGCGCGCGGAAGGCGGATCAGTGCAGCCGGCGGGCCGCGGCGGCGAGGGTGCGGGCGGTGAGCCGGCCGTCGGCGAGGCCGAGCGCGACGACGTCGTCGAACACCCGCTGGTCGGCCGCGGCGGCGCGGAAGGCGGCGTCCATGACCACCGGCCACCGGCTGATCCACGACGCCGCCGACGCCGAGCGGTGGTGTGCGCCCAGCCGCCGGCGCAGCGCCCGCCGGTGCAGCGCCCCTGCGCCCGCGCCGGCCGCCGCCGCCCGCCCGGCCAGCACGCCGGACAGCACCGCGTAGAAGATCCCCTCGCCGGTCATCGGGTTGACCAGCGACGCCGCGTCGCCGGCGAGCAGCACCCGGCCGTCGGGCTGGCGCGGGCGGCCGGTCGACAGCGGCAGCCGGTGCGCGCGCAGCCCCTCCGGCTCCACCCCGGGCAGCAGCCGGTGCAGGCCCTCCACGAGCGCGGCCCGGTTCGCCCCGCCGCTGACCAGCTCGCCGTAGCCGACGTTGGCCCGCCCGTCGCCGAGCGGGAACGACCACGCGTAGGCCGGCCAGCGCTGCTCGGTGGTCACCAGCACCTGCGTCCCGGCCTGGCCGGGCAGCTCCGGCGCGTAGCCGCGCAGCGCCACCGCCAGGCGGTCGTCGCGGTTGCGGCCCAGCCCCAGCGACCGGCGGACCACGGACTCCGCGCCGTCGGCGGCCACCAGCACCCCGGCGGTGAGCACCCCGTCGACGTCGACCCCGTCCGGGCCCGGCGTGACCGAGCGGACGGCGTGCCGGCGGAAGGCGGCGCCGCGGTCGAGGGCGGTGGCCAGCAGCCGGGCGTCGAACACCTCCCGCGGCACCACCGACGACGGCCGGTGCGTGGCCCGCTCCACCGCCGCGCCGCCGGGGGAGCGCAGCGACAGCCGCGGCACCGGCGCGTAGCCCTCGGTCAGCGCGGCGACGTCGACGCCCAGGCCGGCGAGCACGTCGAGCGCCTCGGGCGCGATCCCGTCGCCGCAGACCTTGTCGCGGGGGAACTCCGCCCGGTCGAGCACCAGCACCGAGGCACCGGTGCCCAGCGCGGCGAGCGCGGCGGCCGCCCCCGCCGGGCCGCCCCCGGCCACGACGACGTCCCAGCGCTCCACGCCCGCGACGCTAGGCAGGCCCGCGCCGCGCGGCCAGCCGGGGGCTGTCGGGACCGCGCCCGCGCGGCGGAGGATGGCGGCCGTGAGTGCACCGGACGAACGGGACCTGCTGCTGCGGATGCTCGAGAACCAGCGCGCCGGACTGCGCAACGCCCTGCTGGGCCTCACCGAGGAGCAGGCCCGGGCGCGGCCCAGCGCGAGCGAGCTGTCGCTGTCGGCGCTGGTCAAGCACGTGACGCAGGGGGAGCGGGTGAACGTGGCCGGGCGGATCGGCCGCCGCCCGCACGCGGTGGAGACCGATCCGCAGGCCGAGTGGATGGCCGGCTTCACCGTGGGGCCGGGCGAGACCGTCGAGGTGCTGCTCGACCGCCTGGCCGAGGTGGCGCGGGAGACCGAGGAGGTCGTGCGCGCCGAGCGCGACCTCGACCGCGTCGTCGAGGTCCCCGACGGCGTGGCGCGGTGGCTGCCGCCCGGCACCGTCCTCAGCGTGCGGTGGCTCCTGCTGCACCAGATCGAGGAGCAGGCCCGCCACGCCGGGCACGCCGACGTCATCCGCGAGTCGATCGACGGCAAGGGCGCCTGGCAGCTCGAGGCCGAGGCGCAGGGCATCGCCGCGCCGGGCTGGCGCTAGCGGGCGGCCCACTTCCGCGGCGGGTGCTCGTAGCCCTCGACGAAGGCCAGCAGGCCCGCCGCGTCCTGCACCACGCCGAGCGCGTCGAGCCGGCGCTGCTCGAGGTAGCCGTCGTCGGCCATGCGCCGCAGCTGGGCGAGCAGCGGCTGCCAGAACCCGTCGACGTCGAGCAGCGCGACCGGCTTGGCGTGCAGGCCGAGCATCCCCCAGGTCCAGGCCTCGAAGAGCTCCTCGAGGGTGCCGGCGGCGCCGGGCAGCGCGACGAAGGCGTCGGCGAGCTCGGCCATCCGCGCCTTGCGCTCGTGCATCGACCCGACGACGTCGAGGCGCGGCAGGCCGGGATGGGCCAGCTCGTCGTCGACCAGGTGCTGCGGGATCACCCCGACCACCTCGCCGCCGGCGGCCAGGGCGGCGTCGGCCACCGTGCCCATCAGCCCGACGTGCCCGCCGCCGTAGACGACGCCCACGCCGGCCGCGGCCAGGTCGGCGCCCAGCGCCGCGGCGGCCGCGCGGTGCGGCTCCGGCCCGGGCCGGCTGCCGGTGAAGACGGCGACGCGCACGGGGGAGACGCGCACCCGCCGTCAGCCGCCGTAGTAGCGGTAGACGGGCTCGGCGATGCAGGCCGGCTTCTCGCTGCCCTCGCGCTCGACGACGACCGCGAGGGTCAGCTGCAGCCCGCCGGACACCTGCTCGGCGTCCTTCAGCGTGGCGGTCAGGCGCACCCGCGAGCCGACGGGCACCGGGGAGGGGAAGCGCACCTTGTTCAGGCCGTAGTTGACGCCCATCGCGGTGTCGGTGACCACGAACACCTCGGCGATCAGCGGCACCAGCAGCGACAGCGTGAGGTAGCCGTGCGCGATCGGGCCGCCGAAGGGGCTCTCGGCCCTCGCCCGCTCGACGTCGACGTGGATCCACTGGTGGTCGCCGGTGGCGTCGGCGAAGGTGTCGACCCGGTCCTGGGTCACCTCGAACCAGTCGCTGGTCCCCAGCTCGCGCCCGACGAGCCCGGGGAGCTCGGCCATCGTGGTCGTGGTGGTCATCGTGCGTGCTCCCGTCGTCGGTGGCGGCGTCCCCGCCGGATCCTGCCAGTGCGGTTCACTGGACGCGTGGGGAGCAGCGGGCTGACGCCGACCGACGGCTGGACCACCTGCTCGCTCGGCCACCGGCACTGGGGCCGCGCGGGCGCGGCCGGCCTGCTGGTGCACCGCGACGGCGCCGAGGGCCCCGAGCTGCTGCTGCAGCACCGGGCGCTGTGGTCACACCACGGCGGCACGTGGGGCACCCCGGGCGGCGCGCTGCACCTCGGCGAGAGCCCCGAGCAGGGGGCGCTGCGCGAGGTGGAGGAGGAGCTGGGGCTGCCGGCCAGGGCCCTCGTGCTCGGCGCCCGCTCGGTCGACGACCACGGCGGCTGGGCCTACACCACCGTGCTGGCCCGCCCGGCCGGCGAGCTCGACCCCGCGCGACTGGAGCTCGACGGCGAGAGCGCCGGCGTCGCGTGGGTGCCGCTCGCCGGGCTGCACCAGGTGACGCTGCACCCGGGGCTGGCGGGCTCGCTCGACCGGCTGCGCCCGCTGCTGGAGGACAGCCCCGCGGCCTGATCTCGCGGGTCAGGCGTCGACGGTCACCGTCAGGGCGCGGTGGTCGCCCACCCGCATCGCGCGCACCGCGGCGTCCCGCGCCGGTACCGGGCCCAGGGCGAGCAGGTGGTCGAGCTGGATGCGCGGCTCGTGCGCGGGGAAGCTCGGGCCGCTGACCAGCCGGGTCGCGCCGAGCAGCCGGGCCGGCACCCCGCCGGGCAGGTTGAGGTCGCCGGCCACGACGACCGGCCCGGGCAGCGTCGCCGCCCACCGCCGCAGCCGCCGCAGCTGGCGCACCGCGGTCGGCGGGGAGAAGGAGAGGTGGGTGGCGACGACGGTGAGCCCGTCGAGGCAGGCGGCGACCGCGACCCGCGGCTCGTCGGGCACCCACCAGGTGCGCACCCGGCCGGTGGCGGGGTCGGGGGCGCGCAGCGGCAGCCGGGCGCGGCCGGTGCCCAGCCCGAGCACCGCCCACCCCCGCACCGGGCGCCGGGACACCAGCGCGACGCCGTAGACCGGCCCGTCGACCGCGCCGCCGGGGCCGCGCAGCGCGGGCTCGGCGGTGGTCCAGGTGCCGCGGAACGGGCTCGGGGTGCCGTGCAGCGTCGCGGCCGCCCGCCAGTCGGCCGCGCCCAGTGCCCGGGCCACGGCGGCGGCCTGGTCGGTGCCGCCGGAGCGGGGCTGGCCGCCGTCGACCTCCTGGACGGCGAGCACGTCGACGTCGAGCTCGGCCACCGCGGCGGCGAGGTCGGCGGGGGCGAGCACGCGGCCGCCGGGGCCACGGCCGGAGGCCAGGTTGAGGGTGCCCACGCGCAGGGCGGCGCCGTCGGGCACGGGCCCGACGCTAGCCGGGGACGGTCACCCGTGCGCGGTCCCGCGGTGGACGCGCAACCCCGCGGCTGGTACCTCGTTGTACCGGCGGTGTGAGGGCGGTCGCACCCACCTCGACGGAGAGGAACGGCTGATGAGCGCGCGGCACCGTGCGACCGACGTCGTCGCGACCGGACGGCCGGACCCGGCCGAGGAGGTCGCGCCGGCCCCCGAGACCGCCGCGCAGCGCCTCACCTGGCGGGTGCTCATGTCCTTCGCCGTCACCGGCCTCGTCGTCGCCCCGCTCATGGCCACGGCCGGCGCCGACGCCGCGGGCGCCGCCGCCGGGGGTGGCGCGGGTGGCTCGGGGGTCTACGCGGCCGAGGGAGCCCCCGGCGGGGCCTCCGGGTACGCCCGCCTGACGCCGTCCTTCGGCGTCCCCGGCACACCCGACGGCTACCTGTTCCCCGGCCTCGGCACCACCGCCTCGTCCTCGCAGGGCGCCGGCGGCCGGGCCGCGTCGCCGTCGGCAGGTCTGTTCGACCTCGGCGGCAACGCCCCGTCCGCCACCCCCGCGCCGGGCGCGGCTCCCGTGGTACCCGCGGCCGGTGCGCCAGCCACCGGCGCCCCGGCGCCTGCCCCGGGCACCCCGTCCTCCGGCGGGACCACCACCGCCCCGGCCGCGCCCGCACCCCCGGCGTCCGCCCCGGCACCCGCCCCCGGCCCGGCACCCGCGCCGGCCCCCGTCCCGCCGCCGGCCGCCCCGCTCGCACCGGTGACCGAGCCGGTGGAGGAGCTCGTCGAGGACGTTCCCGGCACGGTCGGCGGGGTCGTGGAGGACGTCACCGGCACGGTGGGGGGCACGGTGGGGGGCGTGGTCGGCGGCGTCACCGGCGGCGTCGGGGGTCTGCTCGGCAGCCCGTGACCACGCGTCCACCTCCGGCGGCCGGGCGTCCCGGACGCCGCTAGGTTCGGGGCATGAGTGCCCGCGACGACGTCTCGGAGATCTTCGACAGCGCCGCGTGGCAGCCGGTCGACGGGTTCGACTTCGGCGACATCACCTACCACCGCGCCGTCGACGCCGGCGTCGTCCGCATCGCCTTCGACCGGCCCGAGGTGCGCAACGCCTTCCGGCCGCAGACGGTCGACGAGCTGATCACCGCGCTCGAGCACGCCCGGTTGTCCACCGACGTCGGCTGCGTGCTGCTCACCGGCAACGGGCCGAGCCCGAAGGACGGCGGCTGGGCGTTCTGCTCGGGCGGCGACCAGCGGGTGCGCGGGCGCTACGGCTACGAGCACGAGGTGGGCCGCTCCAGCGGCCGGCTGCACGTGCTGGAGGCGCAGCGGCTGATCCGCTTCATGCCGAAGGTCGTCGTCTGCGTCGTCCCGGGGTGGGCCGCCGGCGGCGGGCACAGCCTGCACGTGGTCAGCGACCTGACCCTGGCCAGCGCCGAGCACGCCCGCTTCAAGCAGACCGACGCCGACGTCGGCAGCTTCGACGGCGGCTTCGGCTCGGCCTACCTCGCCCGCCAGGTCGGCCAGAAGTTCGCCCGGGAGGTCTTCTTCCTGGGCGAGGAGTACTCGGCGGCCGACGCGCACGCGATGGGCATGGTCAACCGGGTCGTGCCGCACGCCGAGCTGGAGCGCACCGCGCTGGACTGGGGGCGGCGGATCGTCGCCAAGAGCCCGACCGCCCAGCGGATGCTCAAGTACTCGTTCAACCTGGTCGACGACGGCCTGGTCGGCCAGCAGCTGTTCGCCGGGGAGACGACCCGGCTGGCCTACATGGCCGAGGAGGCCGTCGAGGGCCGCGACGCCTTCCTGGAGAAGCGCGACCCCGACTTCTCCCGTTTCCCCTGGCACGTGTGAGCGGAGGACCTGTGATCGTCGAGGTGGTGGGCGGCGCCGACGAGCGCCCCGAGGTGCGGGTCGTCGACACCGACGACCTGACGACGCTGCACCTGGCACTCGGCCAGGTGACCGACGAGGAGGCCGACCGGGCGCTGCGGGACGCGGGCCTGGGCCGGATGGAGGACGCCGACACCGGCGTCCTCGACGCCGCGGCCCTGCGCGCCGCGGCCGAGCCGGACGCCGACGTCGCCGACTGGGGACGGCGCTGGGACGGCATGATCGAGTTCGCCCGCGGGCGGGGGTGGGTCAGCGAGGACGGCGCGTTCCTGCAGGTCCACGTCGAGTCCGCGGCCGGCGCCTGACCTCCGGAGAGCCCCGTGCAACGCGCCGTTCCAGCAGTGGGGGCTGCGGGGGACCGGTCGGGTGACGCGGGCCCCCGGTCGTTGTGGTGACTCCACCGACAGGCCAGTATGAGGCCGTGCACAACCTGATGACGTGCGAACGGACCCGCTCGTGAGCGGCACGCCCGGGCGCCCGCTGAGCGCCGAGCTGTCCGAGCAGCTGGTCGCGGTCGCCGTCGACATCCTCGCGGAGGAGGGCTGGGGCCGGCTCAACAGCGACCGCGTCGCGGCCCGCGCCCGGGCCGGCAAGGCCGGCATCTACCGGCGCTGGCCGTCGATGTCCGCGCTCGCCCGGTCGGCGGTCAGCCGCTTCACGCTGGTCACCGTGCCCGAGGACGAGGGCTCGCCCCGGGCGGACCTCGCCGCGCTGGTCGCCTCCTGGCACCGGCCGCTGTCGCGCGAGGAGCGCGCCGTGGCCAGCCTGGTCGGGGCCGCCCGGCACGACGAGGACCTGCGGGCCGGGCTCGACGCCGCCCTCGTCCGCCCGTTGACCGAGGCCGTCGAGGCGCTCGGCAGCCGCTGGTCCGAGCGGGGCGAGGAGGTGCCGGCCGAGCGGCTGGCCCTGCTGCGCTCGGTGCTCGAGGCCTTCTGGTGGCAGCGGCTGACCGTGGCCGGCGACGGCGCGCTCGTGGCCGAGCACGTGGAGCAGGTCGTCGACGACGTCCTGCTGCCGATCGTGGGGTCCGCCGTGGAGCCGGTCGCGAGCTGAGGGCGGCGGGTCAGACGGCCCGCAGCGTCCCGGCGTCGGTCCCGGCGACGGTCCCGGCGGCGGTCCCGGCGGTGGTCCCGGCGGCGATCCCGGTCTCGAGGTCGGCCTCCAGGCGGGACAGCAGCCGGTCGGTCAGCGCCCGCACCTCCTCGACGAGGGCCGGCACGTCGGCGGGCTCGGGCAGCGGGTCGCGCAACGTGAGGACCAGCGACCGGGAGACCGACAGCCAGGTGGACGCCACCAGCCGGGCGGCCAGCCGCGGGGACGTGGTGACGCCGGCCGGCGGCTCCTCCGCGAGAGCCTCCTCGAGCGCGGCCGCGAGCAGCCGCTCGGCCTCGTGGTGCAGTTCGCGCTCGGCGGCCTGCAGCGCCGGCGACCGGTCGAGCGCGGTGACGGTGCAGCGGCCCTCGGGCTCGCCGAGCCGCTCGGCGAAGCCGGTCATCGACTCGACCAGGTGCTGCCGGAGCGCGGCCAGCGGGGGGACGCCGACGGGCCGGTCGCGGACGGCGTCGGCCGGTCCGGTGACCCACGGCGCCCGCCCGGACCAGTAGAGCTCCTCCTTGGTCGCGAAGTGGTTGAACACCGTCTGCACGGCCACGTCCGCGGCCGCCGAGACGTCGGCGATGGTGACGGCGTCGAACCCGCGCTCGGCGAACAGGCGCTGAGCGGTCGCGAGGACGTGCGCGCGGGTCAGCGCCTTCTTCCTCGCGCGCAGGGACTGCTCACTCACGGTTGAAGGCTAGCAACGCACCGTTGCGACTCCGGCGTCATCGGGAACGCCTTCAGCCTGACGGGGCATCCCGGCGGCGCAACAGGGGTGTCGGGCATCCGGACGATCCTGCCCCGGACTCCCCGGTCCCGCAGGGCGACCCGGTGGCACCGGGTGCCACCCCGCCGTCGGCCGGGCGGAGCCGGTGGGGTTGGCTGGGCGCCGGACGGCGCCGACGGGGACGCCGCCGCATCGGAGGAGGGCCGGACGCCGGTGAGGACCAGGGGAGCGGTGCTGCGCGAGGCGGGCACCGAGTACGAGATCGTCGACCTCGAGGTCGTGGACCCCGGTCCCGGCGAGGTCCTGGTCGAGATGGCCTACGCGGGCCTGTGCCACTCCGACGAGCACCTGCGCCACTCCAACCCCGGCGGGCGGTACCCGATCGTCGGCGGCCACGAGGGCTCCGGCGTCGTCCTGGCGGTCGGCCCCGGCGTCACGGGCGTGGCGCCCGGCGACCACGTCGTCACCAGCTTCCTGCCCGCCTGCGGGCACTGCCGGTACTGCGCGACCGGCCGCTCCAACATCTGCGACAAGGGCGCCACCATCGGCATCGGGCAGCTGCCCACCGGCACCTATCCCTTCCGGCTCGACGGCGAGCCGCTGGGCGGCTTCTGCATCGTCGGCGCCTTCGCCCGGCACACCGTGCTCAGCGAGTACTCCTGCGTGCGCATCGACCCGCACCTGCCGCTGGACACCGCCGCCCTGCTCGCGTGCAGCGTGCCCACCGGCTGGGGCTCGGCGGTCTACTCCGGCGGCACCCGCCCCGGCGACGTCGTCGTGGTGGTCGGCCTCGGCGGGGTGGGCGTCAACGCCGTGCAGGGCGCGGTGCACGCCGGGGCGGCGCACGTCATCGGCGTCGACCCGGTGGCGATGAAGCGGGAGTTCGCGCAGACCCTGGGCGCCACGCACACCGTCGCCGACGCCGGCGAGGCGGCGCAGCTGGCGCGGCACCTCTCGCGCGGCACCGGCGCGGACGTCGTCGTCGTCACCGTCGGGAAGATGTCGGCGGAGGTCATGGCCGGGGCGTCGGCGTGCCTGGGCAAGGGCGGCACGCTGGTGCTCACCGCGCTCGCCGACCACCCGCGCGAGGGCCACGTCGACCTCAACGGGCAGATGACCACCGTCTTCGAGCACCGCGTGCAGGGCTCGCTGTTCGGCTCGTGCAACCCGTTCCGCGACATCCCGATGCTGGCCCGGCTGGCCGAGGAGGGGCGGCTGGAGCTCGGCTCGCTGGTGACCCGCCGGTACTCCCTCGACGAGCTGAACCAGGGCTACCGCGACCAGGCGGCCGGCGAGACGGTGCGGGGGCTGCTGGTCCACGGGGATTGACGCCCGCCGCGCCGGGGCAGGTGGCCGGCGTGGCCCTGCGGGTGGGACTGGTCGGCGCCGGCGGCGTGGGCGCGCGGCACGGCCGCACGCTGACCGGACTGGACGACGTCGAGCTGGTCGGGGTGGCCGACGCCGTCCCGGCCGCGGCGCGGGCGCTGGCGGGCGCGCTCGGGGTGCCGGCGCTCGCGCCGGACGAGCTGCTGCGGTCGCGGCCGGACGCCGTCTGGCTCTGCGTGCCGCCGTTCGCGCACGGCGAGCTCGAGCTCGCGGTGGTGCGCGCCGGGCTGCCGCTGTTCGTGGAGAAGCCGCTGGCCGCGGGGCTCGCCGTCGCCGAGGAGGTGGCCGCCGCCGTCGCGGCCGCGGGCGTGCCCACGGCGACCGGCTACCACTGGCGGCACCTCGACACCGTGGCCGCCGCCCGGGAGGTGTGCGCCGCGCACCCGCCCCGGCTGGTGTCGGCCACGTGGCTGGACAGGGTGCCGCCGCCGGCCTGGTGGTCGCGGGCCGACCGGTCCGGCGGCCAGGTGGTGGAGCAGGCCACGCACGTGCTCGACCTGGCGCGGCTGCTGGCGGGCGAGGTGGCCGAGGTGCAGGCGGTGCGCGCGCCGTCGTCGGACCCCGGCCGCGACGTCGACGACGCCACGGCGGCGGTGCTGCGGTTCGCCTCGGGCGCGGTCGGCACGCTCACCGCCGCCTGCGCCCAGCCGGCCAGGACCCGCGCCGGCCTCGAGCTCTCCTGCGCCGGCGCGGCGGTGGAGCTGACCGAGACCGCGCTGACGGTGACCACCGCCGAGGGTGTGCAGCGCCGGGAGCCCGCGGTCGACGCGCGCACCGCCGTCGACCGGGCCTTCGTCGACCTGCTCACCGGCGGGCCGCGCGCCGCCGGGCTGGTCGACTACGCCGAGGCGCTGCGCACCCACCGCCTCGCCGTCGCGGTGGCCGAGTCGGCCCGCACCGGCGCCGCCGTCCGCCCCGGGTAGGGCCCTTGTCGCGCTATCGGCTCCCCAAGGGCTGCAGGGGAGCCGCCGCGGCCGCGCGGGCGACCACCTCGGCGTAGAGCTCCTCGTAGGCCGCCGCCATCACCGCCGGGGCGAAGCGTCGCCGCGCCTCGGCCGCGCACACCTCCGGGTCGATGGTGCCCACCCGCCGCAGGGCCGCGGCCAGGCCCGCCTCGTCGACGGCGAGCAGGCCGGTGCGGCCGTCGTCGACCAGCGAGGGCAGGCAGCCGCGCGGCGTCGCGACCACCGGCGTCCCGGCGGCGAGCGCCTCGCACACCGCGGTCCCGCCCGGCTCGTCCCACCGCACCGGCGTCAGCAGCGCCCTCGCCCGGCGCAGGAGCGCGTCCTTCTCCGCCCCCGCCACGCTGCCCACCCAGCGGGCGCGGTCGCCGTCGAGCAGCGGCGCGACCTCCCGGCAGAACCAGGCGACGTCGGGGTGGCCGAGCCCCGGGTGCCCGGGCGTGGCCGCCGCGGCGTCGAGGTCGGCCGGGCCGGCGAAGGGGCCCACGGGGCCGGCGAGCACCACCGGCACCCCGGCGGCGGCGCAGGCGCGCACCGCGGTGTCGGTGCCCTTGAGCTCGCAGATGCGGGCGAGCACGAGCACGGCGGCGTCGCGGTCCTCCCGGGGCAGCGGCGGGGGTCCGTCGACCGGGACCGACAGCGGGACGGCGGCCAGCGTCTGGCGCCGCAGCGCGGCCGGCCCGCGGGCCACCTGGCTGTCGGAGACCCCGGCGAAGAACACCCGGCCTCGGCCGTCGAAGCGCTCGTAGAAGGAGGCGTTGCGGCGCAGGTCCCAGTGCAGCGTGGCGAGCACCGGCGGGGCGGCCGGGCCGAGCGCGCCGAGCACCGCGGGGCCGACCACCTCGAGGTGGGTGTGCACCAGGTCGAACGACCCGGCCGCGACGGCGTCGGCGACGGCGAGCGCGTGGGCGTGCGCGTCGCCCACCACCTGCGGATAGGGCAGGCCCAGGCGCTCGAACCGGCCGGTGGGGAAGGCGCTGACCAGGCCGTCGACCGGGAGCGGGGAGTCGCCGGAGGCGGCCAGGACGACGGTGTGCCCGCGGGCGCGCAGCTCGGCGGTGAGGGTGGCGACGACGTTCTCCAGCCCGCCGTAGCCCGGCGGGGGCACCGGCAACCAGGGGCCGGCGTCCATCAGCACCCTCACGACAGCGGCCCGTGCTCGCCGGAGGCCGCGCGGACCGTGCGCATCGGCGGTCGCTCGGTCACGCCGACGTCCCAGCTCACCGCCTCCACGCCGTCGGCGGTGCGGAGGAACTGCAGCAGCTCCGACGACGGCCGCCCGGCGCCGGGCCGGCGGGCGATCGCGGTGGACAGGATCTGCCCGGCCATCCGCCCGAGCGCCGCGTCGGACTGGTGGCTGTGCCGGCGGGTGCCGAGGTCCACCTGGGCGAGCGCGTCGACGCCGGCCAGCCCCGCGAGGTCGACGAGCAGGCCGAACTCCACGCCGTAGCCGGAGACGAACGGCACCCGCTCGAGCAGCTCCCGGCGGCCGGCGTACTCCCCGGACAGCGGCTGCACGAACCCGGCGAGCTCCGGCCACCAGGCGTTGAGCAGCGGCCGGGCGAGCAGCTCGGTGACCCGCCCGCCGCCCGAGGGGACGATGCCCTCGGCGGTGGTGAGCGGCCGGTCGTAGAGCGCCTTGACGTAGCTGATCGCCGGATCGGTGAGCAGCGGGCCGAGCAGCCCGACGACGTACTGCGGGTCGAACCCGACGAGGTCGGCGTCGACGAAGACGACGAGGTCGCCGCTCGTGGCGTGCAGACCCTTCCACAGCGCCTCGCCCTTGCCCGGCACCCGCCCGTGGGCGGGCAGCACGGTGGCGGTGTCGACGACGGTGGCGCCGGCCTCCGCGGCGACGGCGGCGGTGCGGTCGGCCGATCCGCTGTCGACGACGACCACCTCGTCGACCAGCGGCGCCTCGTCGACGAGGGCCCGCCGGATCGCACCGACGATCGCGCCGACGGTGGGCTCCTCGTCCAGGGCCGGCAGCACGACGCTGACGGTGGTGCCCCGGGCCCGCTTGGCGTCGGCGAGCCCGGCGGCGCACCACGTGCCCGCGCTGAAGGTCCGCCGGCGCAGCCAGCGGGAGACGTCCGGTCGCATGGGTCTTCTCCCCATGGTCGGGTGCCGGCTCCTGCTCCGGCACGGGGCCCCCGTCGCGACAGGATGCCGCAGTCCCCAGGCCCGTGGGTCGTCAATGCCCGTTGCGGTCCGTCTCCGAAGTGGTCACGCTGCGCAGCGTCACGCCGCGACGCACCAGCGCGTTCACGTACCGTTCCGCTGGATCGGCTACTCAGCGTGACGTACCGTCGGCCCGGTCGAGGACCTGGCCGGGCACCTGCCGGCCGGTCGACGACCGGGGAGGAGGAACGGTGCCGACGTCGCTGTACCGCCCCCTGAGGGTCTGGTCGGTCGACCTCGCCGACGACGCCTGGGACGAGGACGCCGCCGCCGCGCGGCTCACCCCCGGCGAGCGCGCCGCCGCCGACCGGGGCATCGCCGCGGTCCGGCGCCGCCGGGTGCTCGTGCGCGCCGCGCTGCGCACCGTCCTCGGCGACCTGCTGCGGCTGCCCCCGGCCGACGTGCCGCTCGAGGTCCGCGGGGGCCGGCCGCTGGTCCGGTCCGGCCGCCGCGCGCCCGGGGTCAGCTGCGCCGCCGCCGGCGGCCTCGCGCTCGTCGCGGTGGCGCCGCACGCGGGCGTGGGCATCGACCTGGAGCCGGCCGGCCCCGGTCCCGAGGGTGACGAGTGGCTGGCCGCGCCCGAGCTCGCCCGGCTCGCCGGGCGTGCGGGCGAGGGCGGGGAGCGCGCCCGCGCCTGGACGGCCAAGGAGGCGGTGCTCAAGGCGGAGGGGACCGGCCTGCGGCGGCACCCGCGCACGGTGGTGACCCCGGCCGGCGGCAGGGGCCGGCTCGGCTCCTGGTGGCTGGCGCCGGTGCCCGTGCCCGCCGGCTGGGTGGCCACCGCCGCGCTCGGCCGCCGCTGGGACCCCGCGCGGCTGCGCGTGCGCCCGCTGACGCCGGAGCGCCTCCGGTGACCGCCGTCGCCCCCCGCGTCCCGGTCCGCACCGGATCCGGGCGCCGGCCCCAGCTCGCCGCGTTCCGCGCGCTGCTCGAGCGCCGCACCGGGCGGGACCTGTCGGCCGCCCCGGAGCTGCACCGCTTCTCGGTCGAGGAGCCGGACACCTTCTGGCGCGCCCTGCTCGACTGGTCGGGTCTGGCCTGGGAGGGCGTCGCCGAGCCGGTGCGCACCGGCGACGACGTCCGCACGGCGCGCTTCTTCCCCGGCGTCTGCCTCAACTACGCCGAGAACCTGCTGCGGCCGCTGCCCGGCGTCGACGACGGCGCCCCCGCGGTCACCGCGGTGCACGCCGGCCGCCCGGCGGAGGTCCTCACCCGGGCGGAGCTGCGCGCGGAGGTCGAGCGGGCCTCGGCCGCGCTGGCCGCCCGCGGCGTCCGGACCGGGGACCGCGTCGCGGCCGTGGGCGCCAACTCCGCGCCGGTGCTCGTCGCGGCCCTCGCCGTCGCCGCGCTCGGCGCGACCCTGGCCACCGCCACGCCCGACATGGGCGTGCCCACGCTGCTCGGCCGCTTCGGCCAGCTCCGCCCGGGCACGCTCGTCGTCGACCGGCGGGACCTGGGTGGGTGGGATGAGCCCGAGGCCGCCCTCGCCGAGCTGACCGCGCAGCTGCCCTCCGTGCGACTGGTGCTGGTCCTCGACGACGCACCGCCGCCCGACCTCGGTCCCGGCGTCACCGTGGCCCGCCTGGCCGACGACGTCGCCGCGCTGCCCGAGCCGGTGCCCGTGCCGGACTGGCCGCGGCTGCCGTTCGACCACCCGCTGTGGGTCATGAGCACCTCGGGCACCACCGGCCCGCCCAAGGCGCTGGTGCACGGCGCCGGCGGCGCGCTGCTCGAGCACGTCAAGGAACACCGCCTGCACGGCGACCTGACGCCGGCCGACACGCTGTACTTCCACACCACGACCGCCTGGATGATGTGGAACTGGCAGCTGTCGGCGCTCGCGGTCGGCGCGCACGTCGTCCTCTACGACGGCCCGGTCACCGGCCCGGACACGCTGTGGGCGCTGGCCGCCCGGCACGGCGTCACGGTGCTGGGCACGAGCCCGGCGTACCTGCAGATGTGCCAGGACGCCGGCTTCCGGCCCCGCGACGCCGCCGACCTCTCCCGGCTGCGGGCGGTCATGTCCACCGGCGCGGTGCTGCACGAGTGGCAGTTCGACTGGGTGCGCGACGCCGTCGGCGACGTGCCGCTGCAGTCGATCTCCGGCGGGACCGACATCGTCGGCTGCTTCGTGCTCGGCCACCCGGAGCTGCCGGTGGTCCGCGGCCGCTCGCAGGCGCTGAGCCTCGGCCTCGACGTCGCCGCCCTCGACGACGACGGGCGCCCGGTGCTGGGCGAGGAGGGCGAGCTCGTCTGCCGGAACCCGTTCCCCTCACGGCCGGTCGGCGTCCTCGAGGACCCCGGCGGGGAGCGCTACGAGCGGGCCTACTTCGCGCAGCACCCCGGCGTGTGGACCCATGGTGACCGGGTGGAGGTGCACCCCGACGGCACCGCCCGGGTGCTCGGCCGCTCCGACGGCGTCCTCAACGTCGACGGCGTCCGCATCGGCCCGTCGGAGATCTACGCTGTCGTGCGGCGCATCCCCGGCGTCGTCGACGCGATGGCGCTCGAGCAGCGCGACGCCCGGTCGTGGGGGAGCAGCCGGCTGGTGCTGCTCGTCGTGCTCGCGCCGGGGCTGCGGCTCGACGAGGAGCTGGCCGGGCGCATCCGCGCGACGCTGCGCCGGGAGGCCTCGCCCGCGCACGTGCCGGCCGTCGTCCTCGCCGTGCCCGAGGTGCCGCGCACCCACAACGGCAAGCCGTCCGAGCGCGCCGCCCGCGACGCCCTCGACGGGCGGCCGGCGGCCAACGTGCACGCGCTGCGCAACCCGGCCTGCCTCGACGCCATCCGCGCGGCGGCTGCGGCCCAGGAGGCCGCCACGCCCGCGCCGGAGGGCGACGGGGTGGCCGCCGTCGTCGCGCGGGTGTTCGCCGAGGTCCTCGGCCGGCCCGTGCCCGACGGCGTCGCGTTCGCCGACCTCGGCGGCACCTCGCGGCAGTCGATGACGCTGCTGCGCCGGCTGCGGCAGGAACTCGGCCGCCCGGTGGAGCTCGCCGACCTCGCCGAGGCCCCCACCGTCGGGGCGCTGGCCGCGCTGCTCACCGGCCGCGACGGCGCCGAGCCCGACACCCGGACGCTGCGCGACGGCGACCCGGCCGCGCCGCCGCTGTTCCTCGTGCACGGCGCCCACGGCGACCTCGACAGCTGGCACGCCCTGGTCGCGGAGCTGACGGTGCCCGGCGAGGTCGTCGGGCTGGTGGGCCCGCTCGCCCGGCCCGACGGCTCGCGGTTCTCCGTCGCCGAGCTGGCCGACCGCCACGTCGCGTCGGTCACCGCGCGGGCGCCGGAGGGGCCGGTCCGGCTGGCCGGCTACTCCTTCGGCGGCGTCGTCGCCCTGGAGGTCGCCCGCCGGCTCACCGCGGCGGGGCGGGACGTCGACTTCCTCGGGCTGTTCGACTGCCGCCCGCCCTACGTCGAGCTCGGCCGCGGGCGCAGGCTCGCCCGCAAGGTGGCCGGCGCACTGGCCCTCGTCGTCCCCGGCCTCAGCGACGAGGGCGTGCGCACGGCGCTGGCCGACCGGCGCAGCGCGGAGCTGCCGGCCGACCGGCGTGTGCTGCGCGACTCCGCAGCGCTCTACGAGGCGTTCCCGCTGCCCGACCACGCCGGGCCGGTGACGTACTTCCGCATCCGCCGGCGGGTGCCGGTGCTCGCCCACCAGATGGCGGTGTGGCGGCGGCACCTGCCCGACCTGCGGGTGGTGCCGGTGTCGGGCACGCACAACGACCTGCTGGCCGGCCGGTACGCGGCGTCGCTGGGCCGGCGGGTGTCGGCGGCCATCGAGGGGGCGGGCACGAGGGCCGGCGAGGACGCAGGCGAGGGGGCCGGGGTCAGACGGCCCCGGCGCGCTCGGCGAGGTACTCGGCGACGGTGACCATCGGCGGGCGCTCGTCGACGGCGACGCCCGTGCTGACCGGGACGAAACCCCCGCCGTCGCTGCGGAACTGGGTGAGCAGGCCCGCTGCCGAGCCGGCCCCGCTGCGTCCCAGCACCGCCGACACGACCTGCCCGGCCATGCGCCCGAGGGCCTCCTGGTCCTGGGAGGTGTGCCGGCGCACGCCGAGGTCGACCTGCGCCAGCCCGTTCAGGCCGAGCAGCCCGAGCAGGTCGACCAGCAGCCCCACCTCCACGCCGTAGCCGGAGACGAACGGCACCCGCTCCAGGGCGGCGCGGCGGCCGGCGTACTCCCCGCCCAGCGGCTGCACGAACCCGGCGAGCTCGGGCCACAGCGCGTTGAGCAGCGGCCGCGCGGTCAGCTCGGTGACCCGCCCGCCGCCGGCCGGGGTGCGGCGCCCGTCGATCTCCAGCGGCCGGGTGTAGCAGCCCTTGACGTAGCCGACCTGCGGGTCGGTGAGCAGCGGGGAGAGCAGGCCGGGGACGTAGTGGGAGACGTCGCCGAGCAGGTCGGCGTCGAGGAAGACGAGCAGGTCGCCGGTGGTGGCGGCCAGCGACTTCCACAGCGCCTCGCCCTTGCCGGGCCGGCTGCCGTGCCCGGGCAGCACCTCGGCGGCGGCGACCACGTCGGCCCCGGCGGCGCGGGCCACCTCGGCGGTGCGGTCGCGCGAGTCGGAGTCGACCACCAGCACCTCGTCGACCAGCGGCACGAGCCGGACCCAGCGCTCCACCAGGTCCGCGACCAGCCCACCGACGGTCGCCTCCTCGTCGCGGGCGGGCAGGACGACGCTCACCCGGTGCCCGCCGCGCCGCTTGGCGCGCAGCAGCCCGACGACGTCGACGTCGTCGACCGAGCGGGTGGTGGACGTGCGGCCGGTGAACCAGGCTCGGGCGTCGGGTCGCATCGGCTCACTGTCGTGGAACCGGATCGGCCCCGCCACGGTCGGGACCGGTGTTCACGAACACGTCGCCCGCCGTTACGGGAGGGGGGCCCGCCCCCGCCCGGCACCGGTGCCCTCCAGGGCGGTGCGGCTCAGCGGGCCGACCGCCGCGCCGGCGCCGTCGGGCTCGGGGTGGCCGAGCTCGGTGAGCCAGCCGCGCAGCACCCGGTGCAGGTGCTCGGCGCCGACGATCTCGCCGGGCGGGGTGAGCCCGCGGGGGTGGGCCAGGAACCCGCGCTGCTGGGGGCCGCCGAGGCCGCCGTGCGAGCCGACGTGCGGCTCGAAGGGGGAGGCCTCGTCGGTGTCGGGGTCGTAGCGGCTGTTGACCATCACGTCGGGGCAGTGCGGGAACGCCGACACCCGGGCGACCAGCGCCGGCGCGTGCTCGCCGTAGGGGGCCAGCGGGTCGGTGCCGATGACCACGCCGGTGGCCAGGCGGTGCAGGCCGTCGCGGCCGAGGACGACCGGCCCGTGCTCCTCGGAGTGCACCAGCACGAAGCCGACGCCGTCGTGGTCGACGAGCGCGGGCAGCAGGTCGGGCCAGTGCCGCTCGATCTCCTCCAGCGGCACGCGGCCGTGCAGGTCGGCGAAGTGGACGCCGGCGGTGTGGCCGGAGACGACGACCACCACGCCCGGCGCCACGCGGGCCACCTGCCCGGGCTGCCCCGACGGCGTGCGGTGCGTGTGCTCGCCCGCGCCGGCGCTCTCCACCCGCTCCCGCAGCCGCCGGGCGATCGGCCCCGGCCCCGATGCGGCCTCGGCCAGCGCGGAGGCGACCTGCCAGCCCTCGGCCGGGCGGCGGCTGTCCTTCGGCTCGCCGCCGCGGTGCCCGGGCGCGGGGGAGCCGCCGCAGTGCCGGCCGACGAAGGCCTCGATCGTCTCGCCGAACCGCTGCGCGAACGCCTCGCCCTGGGTCTGTCCGTGGTCGGACAGCAACACGAGGTGGTAGTCGCGCGGCGCCAGCGCGCCGGCCCGGGCCAGGCGGCCGATCTGCTGGTCGATGCTGCGCAGCACCTCGAGGGTGTCGAAGCGCTCGACGCCGCTGTGGTGGGCGACCTCGTCGTAGCCGAGGAAGTCGGCGTAGACCACCGGCCGCCCGGCGAGCATGTCCTCGAGGATCGCCGCCACCACGACGTCGCGGGCGATGACCGTCGTGCCCGGCCGGGCCAGCGGGTAGATGCCTCCGCGGCTGACCCGCGGCCGGACGTCGGCGCGCCGCTGCCGGGCAGCGGCGGACAGCTCGCGGGCGATGTCGACGATCGAGACGCCCACCGTGCGGACGGCGTTCACCGGGTTGGCGAAGTAGGCGTAGTAGCCGGCGCCCACCCGCTCGCGGCGGCGCATGGAGCGCCGGGTGGTGACCAGCGGCAGCGAGCTCATCGTCAGGCTCACGTGCGGGGCGTCGCCGCTGAACAGGTTGCCGCGGCTGGCCCCGCCGCCGGCCAGCAGCCCGCGCCCGTCGGAGTGCCGGCGCTCGACCTCCGCGGCGTCGGCCGGGTGGGAGACCTGGACGACGTGGTCGCGGTCCTTCTCGTAGTAGCGGAAGCCCACGACGTCGTGGTTGGAGCCGTGCAGGATGCCGCAGACCGCGGCGCCGGTCTGCGAGCTCCAGTCGGTGTGCCAGGAGGTGAGCGCGTGGCTGCCCGAGCGCAGCCAGGCGGCGAGGGTGGGCATCGACCCGTCGCGGACGGCGCGGCGCGCGGTGTCGAAGCCGAGGCCGTCGATCTGCAGGAACAACACCCCGGGCGGGCAGGGGCCGGCGGTCTCGGTGCGCGCGGCCCGGCGGCGGGCGCGGCGGAAGAACAGCTCGTCCTCGTCGATGGCCAGCGCGCTGGTGACCAGCGCCGACACCCCGGCCATCGCCACCACGACCAGCACGGCGGTGCGCAGGTCGGCGACGGTCACGCCGGGGACGGCGAAGGAGGCGGCGAGCACCACGGCGCCCAGCAGCAGGAAGCTGCCCAGGCCCAGGGTGAACAGCGCGAGGGGCAGCGCCACCCGCATGACCAGCGGCCACACGACGCCGGAGAGCAGGCCGAGCAGCAGCGCGGCCAGCGGGGGCTGCCACCAGTCGCGCATGGCGAAGCCGGCGAGCCACCGGTCGAGGACGACCAGCGCCAGCGTGCTGAGCGCCCAGGTGAGCAACACCCGCGCGGTCGCCCGCCCGGGGCCGAGCACGCGCCCGCCGGCGCGCCCCGGGGACCCCGCGCTCACGAGGTCGGGCCGCACGGGGACGCGCTGGCCTGCCCGGCGGGCTCGTCCGCGGGCTCCTCGGTGGGGTCGTCGTCGGACGGGCCGTCGTCGGACCGGTCCTGCTCCGGGGCGGCCCGCCGCCGGCGGGCCGCGCCGACGAGGTTCAGCACCGCGCCCACCAGCAGCACCAGCAGCGTGGCGACCAGGGTGGCCACCAGCGGGTTGTCGAACACGCCGCCGCTGACGACGCCGAGCAGCGCGTAGGCGACCGCCCACAGCGTCGCGGCGAGCAGGGAGGCGGGCAGCAGCCGCCGCCACGGGTAGGCCAGCGCACCGGCGGCCAGCAGCACGGGGATGCGCCCGGCGGGCAGCAGCCGGCCGACCAGCACGATCAGCCAGCCGTGATCCCGGAACTGCGCCCGGACCTCCTCGATGCGGTCGGCGTGCTGGCCGCGTGCCACGAACCGCACCGCCGCGGGCCCGCCGAACCGGCAGACGGCGAAGGTGACGACGTCGCCGATCCAGGCGCCGAGCGTGGACAGCACGAGCACCAGCGCGAGGTCGAGCCGGCCGGTGCTCACCGCCAGGGCGGCCGCCGCGCCGACGACCGCGCCGGTGGGCACGACCGGCACGATCGAGCCGAGCAGGACGCCGCCGAACACGACGGGGTAGCCGAGCGACGACCCGTCGGTCCAGCTCGACGCCAGCGTCCCGGTGGCGCTCACGGTGCCCCCGCCGGGGCGGGCAGGACGACCGGGTCGCCGGGCTCGGCGACGACGACCGTGGTGGGCAGCCCGCGCGCGGCGACGGCGGCGGCGAATTCCCGCGGCGGCTCGGTGAGCAGCCTGCGGTAGCGCCCGGCCAGCCCGGGCACCGTGGTGCCGCCGGGCACGGTGAGCGTGCCCCAGTGCACCGGGACGGCGAACCGCGGGCGCACCCGGGCGACCGCCTCGGCCGCACGCTGCGGGTCGAGGTGGCCGGGGCCGAGGGTGGGACCCCAGCCCCACACCGGCACGAGCGCGACGTCGACCCCGCGCCCGCCGATGCGGGCCATGCCGTCGAACAGGTCGGTGTCGCCGCAGGCGTAGACCGTCTGCCCGTCGCCCTCGACCAGGTGCCCGACGGCGGCCGTGTCGGGGCCGTGCGTGAGCCGCGGGCCCCACCGGTGGCCGCTGTGCACGGCCGGGACGGCGGTCACCCGCAGCCCGCCGTGGGTCAGCGACTCGCCCGGCGCCAGCTCGTCGACCCAGCGCAGGCCGCGCGAGCGCAGCCACGCCCCGGCGCCGCGCGGCACGACGACGCGGACGTCGTCGCCCAGCAGGCGCAGCGAGGGCAGGTGCAGGTGGTCGGCGTGCAGGTGGCTGACCAGGACCAGGTCGGTGCCTGCCCAGGCCGACTCCGGCGGCAGCGGGACGACGCGGCGCAGCGGCCCGACGGCGGCGGTGAGGACCGGGTCGGTGAGCACCGTGCTCCCGGCCAGCTCGACGCGGACCGTCGAGTGGCCCAGCCAGCGCAGTCCGGCGTTCCCCACCCGGCCAGTATCGACCCCGGCACCGACGTCCCCGAACGCTTTCCCTCGGACGGATCCGTCCGTTCGAGGTGCGCCGGGCGCGGGCGCGCCTCACCATGCCTGCCATGACCTCAGCGGGGCGCGACCCGGGGTCGGCCGGACCGGCTGCCGAGCTGTCCGAGGAGCTGCGCCGCATGGCGCTGCTCCTCGAGACGGCCGCGGTCCTCGACCTGCGGGCGCAGCGCACGACCGATCCCCGGCAGGTGGCCGTGCTGCGCCGCCGCGCCGAGCAGCGCCGGCAGGAGGCCGGGCGGCTGCGCGAGCACCTCGCCGCCTGCGGCCGGGCGCTCCCCCCGCGCGCTCCCCGGACGGCCGCGTCCGCGCCCTGAGGCGCCGGCCGCCGCTAGCCTCCCGCTCGTGGCCACCTGGGCGGACGTGCGGCGCCTGGCCCTCGCGCTGCCGGGGACCAGCGAGGGCACCTCGTGGGGTTCGCCGGCGTGGAAGGTGCGCGACCGCACCTTCGTCTGGGAGCGGCCGCTGCGCCGCGCCGACCTCGAGCACCTCGGCGCCGGCGCCCCGGAGGGCCCGCTGCTCGGCGCCGCGGTGGCCGACGAGGGCGTGAAGCGGGCGCTGGTCGCCGACGACCCCGCCGTCTACCTGACGACGCCGCACTTCGACGGGTACGCCGCCGTCCTCGTCCGGCTCGAGGCCATCGACACCGGCGAGCTCGCCGAGCTGGTCACCGACGCGTGGCTGGCCGAGGCGCCGGAGCGGCTGGCGCGCGAGCACCTCGCCGCGGAGCGGTCCGGCCCGTCCTCCTAGGGTCGGCGCCCGCGCGCGTCGAGGTCCGCCCGGTCAGCCCCGACGACGTCCCGGTCCTCGCCGCCCTGCTGCGGGCCGACCGGGAGTTCCTCGCGCCCTGGGAGCCGGTGCGGGCGGAGGACCGGGCCGACGAGGAGGTGCAGGGCCGCGTCGTCACACGGGCGCTGGCCGAGGCGGCGGCCGACCGGATGCTGCCGCTGGTCGTCCTCGCCGACGGCGAGGTGGTCGGCCGCGTGGACGTGAACGGCGTCGTCCGGGGCGCCTTCCGGTCCGGCGACCTGGGCTACTGGGTGGCCTCGTCGCACAACGGCCGCGGGGTGGCGACGGCCGCGGTGGCGCTGACGCTGCGGTGGGCGTTCGGGGAACTGGGGCTGCACCGGGTCGGCGCCGCCACGCTGCTGCACAACGCGCGGTCGCAGCGGGTGCTGGCGCGCAACGGCTTCCAGCGGATCGGGATGGCCCCGCGGTACCTGCAGATCGCCGGGGAGTGGCAGGACCACCTGCTGTTCCAGCGGCTGGCCGACGCCGACCCGCCGCCGTCGGTCTGACCCACCCGGACGCCGCGGTACCGGACCGATCGTCACCGCGGGGTTCCGCGCGCCGGATCGCCGTCGCGGTGGCACAGTTCACCGGGTGAAGACCTGGCTCGACGCGTGGCCGGTGTTCCGGCAGCTGACCGGCCCCGACCCCCTCGGACGCGGCGCCGCGGCGCGCAGCAAGGCGACGGAGAACGTGGTGAGCCGCACGGCCACCGCCGACCGCGTCGTGCAGAGCGTGTGCCCGTACTGCGCGGTGGGCTGCGGGCAGCGGATCTACGTCAAGGACGAGCAGATCGTCCAGATCGAGGGCGACCCCGACTCGCCGATCAGCCGCGGCCGCCTGTGCCCCAAGGGCAGCGCCAGCAAGCAGCTGGTCACCAGCCCGACCCGGGTCACGAAGGTCCGCTACCGCCGGCCGTACGGCACCGAGTGGGAGGACCTCGACCTCGACACGGCGATGCACATGATCGCCGACCGCGTCCTCGAGGCCCGGCGCAAGGGCTGGCAGGACGAGAACGACGGCAAGCGCGTGAACCGCACCATGGGGTTGGCGAGCCTCGGAGGGGCGACCCTCGACAACGAGGAGAACTACCTCATGAAGAAGCTGTACAGCGCCATGGGCGCCATACAGATCGAGAACCAGGCGCGCATATAGCACTCCGCCACGGTGCCCGGTCTGGGTGCCTCGTTCGGTCGTGGCGGTGCCACGAACTCCCAGGAAGACCTCGCGAACTCCGACTGCATCGTCATCGAGGGTTCCAACATGGCCGAGTGCCACCCGGTGGGTTTCCAGTGGGTGAGTGAGGCCAAGGCGCGCGGCGCGAAGATCATCCACGTCGACCCGCGGTTCACCCGCACCAGCGCGATCGCCGACCTGCACGTGCCGCTGCGCATGGGCACCGACATCGCCTTCCTCGGCGGCCTGATCCGGTACGTCCTCGAGAACGACCTGTACTTCAAGGAGTACGTCGTCGCCTACACCAACGCCGCGGCGCTGGTGAGCGAGGACTTCGCCGACGCCGAGGACCTCGGCGGCCTGTTCTCCGGCTTCGACCCGGAGAACAACACCTACGACGAGTCCAGCTGGCAGTACGAGCCGGAGGAGCC
The DNA here is from genome assembly GCF_054049975.1 of Geodermatophilus sp. SYSU D01119. NCBI lineage: Bacteria > Bacillati > Actinomycetota > Actinomycetes > Geodermatophilales > Geodermatophilaceae > Geodermatophilus > Geodermatophilus sp. SYSU D01119. The sequence goes on from NZ_JBJGYL010000013.1 coordinate 84,720, forward strand.
GCCGCACTCGGGCTCCGACGACCCGGCCGGTGCCGCCGAGCAGGACGAGCTCGAGGACCACCCGGAGATCCGCAAGACCGACAAGGCGCAGGCCGCCGGCAGCGGCGGCCCGCCGATCGCGAGCAAGCCCAAGCGCGACGAGACGCTGCAGCACCCGCGGACGGTCTTCCAGATCCTCAAGCGGCACTTCGCCCGCTACACCCCGGAGATGGTGGCCGAGGTCTGCGGCGTCGAGCCGGAGGCGTTCCTGCAGGTGGCCCGCTGGGTCACCGAGAACAGCGGCCGCGACCGGACGACGGCGTGGGTGTACTCGGTGGGCTGGACGCAGCACAGCGTCGGCGCGCAGTACATCCGCACCTGCTCGATCCTGCAGACGCTGCTGGGCAACATCGGGCGTCCCGGCGGCGGCATCCTGGCGCTGCGCGGCCACGCCAGCATCCAGGGCTCCACCGACGTCCCGACGCTGTACAACCTGCTGCCCGGCTACCTGCCGATGCCGCACGCGATGCAGCACGAGTCGCTCGACGACTACTGCGCCGACGCCGCCGGCAAGGCCGGCTTCTGGGGCAACAAGCGGGCCTACATGGTCAGCCTGCTCAAGGCCTGGTGGGGCGACGCCGCGACGGCGGAGAACGACTACGCCTTCGGCTACATGCCGCGCATCGACGGCGACCACAGCTCCTACCGCCAGATCAAGGACATGATCGAGGGGAAGATCTCCGGCTACTTCCTGGTCGGCGAGAACCCCACGGTCGGCCACCCCAACGGCCGGATGAACCGCTTCGGCCTGGCCAACCTCGACTGGCTGGTCGTCCGAGACCTGCAGCTGATCGAGTCGGCGACCTTCTGGAAGGAGTCGCCGGAGATCGAGACCGGCGAGCTCGCCCCCGAGACGATCGCCACCGAGGTGTTCTTCGTGCCCGCGGCGTCGCACGCGGAGAAGGAGGGGACCTTCACCCAGACCCAGCGGCTGCTGCAGTGGCGGCACAAGGCCGTCGAGCCGCCGGGCGACGCCAAGAGCGACCTGTGGTTCTACTTCCACCTCGGTCGCATCCTGCGCGAGCGGCTCGCGGACTCCACCGACCCGCGCGACCGCCCGCTGCTCGACCTCACCTGGGACTACCCGACGCACGGGCCCGACCAGGAGCCCAGCGCCGAGGACGTGCTGCGGGAGATCAACGGCGTCGGGCCCGACGGGCGCGCCGTCTCCGGGTACATGGAGCTCAAGGACGACGGGTCGACGTCGTGCGGCTGCTGGATCTACTCCGGCGTCTACGCCGACGAGGTCAACCAGTCCGCGCGGCGCAAGCCCGGCCGCGAGCAGGGCCAGGTCGCCTCCGAGTGGGGCTGGGCCTGGCCGTACAACCGGCGGGTCCTCTACAACCGCGCCTCGGCCGACCCCGACGGGAAGCCGTGGAGCGAGCGCAAGAAGTACGTGTGGTGGGACGAGGAGGCCGGCCGCTGGACCGGCGTCGACAACCCGGACTTCGAGGCGACCAAGCGGCCGGACTACGTGCCGCCGGACGGTGCGAGGGCGCAGGACGCGATCGGCGGTTCCGACCCGTTCATCATGCAGGGGGACGGGAAGGCCTGGCTGTACGCGCCCGCGGGCGTCGTCGACGGGCCGCTGCCGACGCACTACGAGCCGGCGGAGTCCGTCGTCGAGAACGCCCTGTACGAGCAACAGGCGAACCCGACGATCGAGCACATCAACGGCCCGTGGAACCGGGAGAACCCCTCGCTCAGCCCGGTCTTCCCGTTCCAGGTGACCACCTACCGGCTCACCGAGCACCACACGGCCGGCGGGATGAGCCGCACGCTGCCCTACCTCTCGGAGCTCCAGCCGGAGTTCTTCGTCGAGGTCAGCCCGGAGCTCGCCGCGCTGCGCGGCCTGGTCAACGGCGAGTACGCCACGCTGGTGAGCACCCGGACGGCGATCGAGGCGAAGGTGCTGGTCACCGAGCGGATGCGGCCGATCCGGCTGCGCACCGGCCAGGTGGTGCACCAGATCGGGATGCCCTACCACTGGTCCTACAGCGGCATCTCCACCGGTGACTCGGCCAACGACCTGCTCGGGATCGTGCTCGACCCGAACACCCACATCCAGGAGGACAAGGTCAGCACCGCCGACATCGTCCCGGGACGGCGCCCGCGCGGCCCCGAGCTGATCGACTTCGTGGAGGGCTACCGGCGCCGCGCCGGGGTGGAGTCCGGCCGGGTCGGCGTCAACGGGCGCGACCCGGTGGCCGCCGAGGCGGGGGAGGGGTCGCAGCAGTGACGACGATCAGCTCGGCGAGCGCGGCCTTCACCGGCAACGACCCCGAGAACCGGCTCTTCGGGCCGGTCCCGGACGTGACCGGGCAGTCCGGCTACGACAGCGACCACCCGGCGCGGGTGGGCTTCTTCACCGACACCTCGGTGTGCATCGGCTGCAAGGCCTGCGAGGTGGCGTGCAAGGAGTGGAACACCCTGCCGATGGACGACTCGCACGGCGTGCGCGACGTCATCGGCCTGTCCGGGATGTCCTACGACAACACCGGCCAGCTGGGGGCCAACTCCTGGCGGCACGTGGCGTTCATCGAGCAGGCGCGCACCGTCGACCTGCCGATGCCGACCTTCGGCCGCCCGGGCGACGACCGGCGGGGCAGCGGCCCGTCGGTGGCCGAGGGGCAGAACGACGACAGCCTGGCGAACGCCCAGCAGTCGAGCGTGCTCAACGCCGAGGCGCTGTCGGAGTTCGACCCGCAGACCGGGCAGAGCGGCACCGACAAGCAGATCCGGTGGCTGATGAGCTCCGACGTCTGCAAGCACTGCACGCACGCCGGCTGCCTCGACGTCTGTCCCACCGGGGCGCTGTTCCGCACCGAGTTCGGCACCGTCGTCGTCCAGGGCGACATCTGCAACGGCTGCGGCTACTGCGTGCCCTCGTGCCCCTACGGGGTCATCGACCAGCGCAAGGACGACGGCCGGGTCTTCAAGTGCACGATGTGCTACGACCGGCTCACCGACGGGCTGCAGCCGGCCTGCGCGACCGCGTGCCCGACCCAGTCGATCCAGTTCGGCAACCTCGACGAGCTGCAGGCCCGCGCCGACGCGCGGCTGGCCACGCTGAAGTCGCAGGGCGTGGAGACGGCGCGGCTCTACGGCCGGGACGAGGACGACGGCGTCGGCGGCGCGGGGGCGTTCTTCCTGCTGCTCGACGAGCCGGAGGTCTACGGACTGCCGCCGGACCCGGTGGTCACCACCCGCGACCTGCCCTCGATGTGGCGGGCCGCGGCGGCCGGCGCGGCGATGATCGCCGGTGTCGTGATCTCGTCGTTCATCGGACGCCGGCCGTGACCGAGGGGCTGACCGCGCCGGGCGCGGGCTGGCGGCGGGCCGACGGCCCGGCCGCGGAGGCCCGCGGCAAGCGGCGGCGCAGGGGCGGGCGGCGCGGCGGTGGCGGCGAGGTCGCCATGGTCGACGACGCCACGTTCACCTCGTACTACGGCCGGCCGATCATCAAGCCGCCGGTGTGGAAGTCGCCCGACGTCCCGCTGTACCTGTTCCTCGGCGGGATGGCCGGCTCGTCGTCGATCATCGCGGCGGTCGCCGACGTCACCGGCCGGCCGACGCTGACCCGGGTCAGCCGCTACACCGCCGGCGGCGGGGCGCTCGCCTCGGTGGTCTTCCTCATCCACGACCTCGGCCGGCCCGAGCGGTTCCTGCACATGCTGCGGGTGTTCAAGCCGACCTCGCCGCTGTCGGTGGGTTCCTACATCCTCGCGCCGTTCAGCGGGGCGGCCGCGGCGACGGCGGCCGTGGAGCTGCTGGGCTGGTTCCCGCGGCTCAAGCGCTTCGGCGGCGTGGTGTCGGCGCTGTTCGGCGGGCCGCTGGCCACCTACACCGGCGTGCTGCTGGCCAACACCGCGGTGCCCTCGTGGCACGCGGCGCACGACCAGCTGCCCTACCTGTTCGGCGGCTCCGCCATGGCGGCCGGCGGCGGCGTGACGATGGTCTTCACGCCGGTCGCCGAGGCGTCGCCGTCGCGGCGCACGGCGGTGGCCGGCGCGGCGATCGAGCTGGCGGTCATGCACCGGGTGGAGCACGACCACGGCATCGTCAGCGAGCCCTACCTCGAGGGCCGGCCCGGGACGCTGCTGCGCGCGGCGAAGGCGTGCACCGCGGCCGGGGCCGCGCTGACCGTCGTCGCCGGGCGCCGGCGCGCCGGCGCGGTGGCGGCCGGGGTGCTGCTCGCGGCGGGATCGCTGCTCACCCGGTTCGGCGTCTTCGAGGCCGGGCTGGTCAGCGCGAAGGACCCGAAGTACACCGTGGTGCCGCAGCGCGAGCGGCTCGCCGCCAAGGAGGCGGCCGCGCTCGACGGGCACGCCTCGACCATCACCCGCTGACGGCCTGGGTGGGCCCTCGTAGCGCTAACGGCCCCTCAGGTGGTCGGCGAAGGTGCGCGGCGGGCGGCCCAGCAGGGCGGTGAGCACCCGCGGGCTGCCGGTGAAGCCGTGCGCGCGGTACTCGGCGAACATCGCGCGCAGGCAGCGGCGGGCGTAGCTGCCGTCGTCGGCCGGCGGGTCGGCGTCGACGGCGGTCACCTCGCGGCCGAGGTGCGCGCCCGCCAGCCGGGCCAGGTCGGGCGCGGTGAGCTCCTCGGGCCCGGCCGCCTCGAAGGTGCCGCTGTCCAGGCCGTCCTCGGTGAGCAGCACGGCGGCGGCCTCGGCGACGTCGCGCAGGTCGACCAGCGACTGCGCGCGCTCCAGGCCCCAGGCGCTGCGCAGCTCACCTGAGCGCGCGGCCGCGGCGACCGCGTCGTCGAGGTTGTCCGCGTAGGCGCACGGCTGCAGCACCCGCCAGCGGGCGCCGGTGCCGGCGACGACGGCGTCGAGTGCCTCCTCCACCCGGTCCTTGGCGGCGTGGTGCGGCATCGACCGGGCCTGCGGGCGCAGCACCGAGTGGTAGACCAGCCGCCGCGCGCCCGCCCGGGCCGCCGCGCGCAGCACCGCGGGGGCGCCCTCGGTCTCGGCCGGGTCGAAGTTCGGCCAGATCAGGTACAGCGCGTCGGCGCCGGCGAGCGCGGCGGACGGGTCGCCGGTGAGATCGGCGGCCACGACCTCCGCGCCGAGCGCCTCGAGCTCCGGCCGGGGCCGCGCGGAGGACACCACGGCGCGCACCTGCTCGCCGCGCTCCCGCAGCGCCCGGACGACGGCGGTCCCGGTGGCCCCGCCCGCGGCGGTCACGACGATCACCCGCCCGACCCTAGGCAGCGGGCTCCGGCGGGTCCCGGCGGGCTCCGGCGGGTGCGGCCGGGTCCGGCGGGACGGCGGTGGGCACGTCGACCGGTCCGGCGGCGGCCGGGCGCGGGCGGTCCTGCGGGTGCAGGCGCACGGCGACGAGGGCGACGTCGTCGTCGGGGTGGTCGTCGACCATGTGCTCGACCAGCAGGTCGCACAGCTCCTGCAGCGGCCGGCCGGCGAGCGCGGTCAGCGTCTCGACGAGCCGGGCGGTGCCCGAGTCGAGGTCGCCGTCGCGGCGCTCGACGAGCCCGTCGGTGTACAGCAGCACCGTGTCGCCGCGGCGGAGCTCGACGACGTGTTCGCGCCGTTCCCGGCCGGGGTCGACGCCGAGCAGCAGGTCGGCGCGCTCGGCTGCCAGCACGCTCACCCGGCCGTCGGCGTGCAGCACCATCGGCGGCGGGTGGCCGGCGTTGGCCCAGCGCAGCCGGGTGACGCCGCGCGCGACCTCCTCCGGCGTCTGCTCCAGGCGGGCGACGGCCGCGGTGACGAGGGTGCCCAGCCGCAGCAGGTCCATGGCGCGGTCGAGGTCGCCCAGGACGGCGGCCGGGCCGCCGCCGGTGCCGAGCGCGACCCCGCGCAGCAGGCTGCGCAGCTGGCCCATGGTGGCGGCCGCGGCGGTGTCGTGGCCGGCGACGTCGCCGATGACCAGCGTCGTCGCCCCCTCGGGGGTGAGGAAGGCGTCGTACCAGTCGCCGCCGACCGCCGCGGCCTCGGCGGCGGGGTGGTACCGGACGACGACCTCGGCGTGGTCGGGCTCCGGGGGCGCGGTGAGCATCGAGTGCTGCAGCTCCAGCGCGAGGCGCCGCTGGGTGCCGTAGAGGCGGGCGTTGTCCAGCGCCATCCCGACCCGGTCGGCGACGTCGCGCAGCGTGGCGACCTCCTCGGCCGTCGGCGTGCGCCCGTCGGTGTAGAGCAGGGAGAGCAGGCCGAGCGTGTGCCCGCGGCCGCGCAGGGGGAGGGCCACCGCGGCGCTGGGCGCGAGGGCCGTGAGGAGCTCGCGGGGCCGGCCGGCGGGGGTGGTGGCCAGCGCCTGCTCGCCGGTCAGCTGCAGGACCTCGCCGGTGGTCAGGGTGCGGGTGACCGCGGGGATGGTGGCGAGCGCGGCGGCCCGGGCGGCCGCGTAGTCCTCGAGGAGGTCGCGGGCGGCGGGGTCGGCGTGCCAGGAGCTCACGCCCTGGGCCCGGCCGTGCTGGTCGAGCACGCTGACGATGCAGGCGTCGGCGAGCACGGGGACCACCAGCCGCGGCACCTGGCCGGTGGCCACCTCGGCGTCGAGGGAGTCGGCCAGCTCGGTGCTCACCCGGGCGACGGTGGCCACCCGCTCGCCGGAGCGGCGCAGCTGCTCCTGGACGCGCAGCCGCTCGGTGACCTCGAGGAAGTACACCGACAGGCCGTCGTGTGTCGGCCAGGCGCGGACCTCGTACCAGCCGTCGAGCGGCGGGGGGTAGTAGGCGTCGAAGGAGAGCGGCTCGCCGGTCTCGACCGCGCGCCGGTAGCTCGCCTCGAAGACCGAGCCCACCGCGGCCGGGAAGGCCTCCCAGATGACGGCTCCGACGAGCTGCTCCCGGCTGACGCCGAGCAGCCGCTCGCCCTCCGCGTTGAGGTGGGCGAAGCGCCAGTCGGGGGTGAGGGAGTAGAAGCCGGCCGGCATGGCCTCGAGGACGCGGGCCACCGCGAGCTCGGTGCCGCGTTGCTCGGTGACGTCGGAGGCGGCGCCCAGCAGCCGGGTGGCCCGGCCCTCCGTGTCGGTGAGCGTGCGGCCGCGCGCGGAGATCCAGCGGAGGTCGCCGCCGGGCAGCACGATGCGGTAGACGGAGGCGAAGTCGTCGTGGGTGTCGAGGGCGCGCCGCAGCGCGGCGAGGACGCCGTCGCGGTCCTCGGGGTGGATGCGTGCGGCGAAGCTGTCCAGGGTCCGGTCGAAGCCGGTGTCGGCGTAGCCGAAGAGCTCGACGAGGCGGTCGTCCCAGTCGAGGGTGCCGGCGACCGGGTCCCAGTCCCAGGTGCCGATGCCCGCGGCGTCCATCGCCAGCTCGTTGCGCAGCGCCGCGGCGATCTCGTCGACGTGCTGCTGGGCTGGGTGCGGCTGTGCCGGTCCCGTGCCGGTCTCGACCGGTCCGGTCCGTCCTGCGTCGTCCACGGCGCCTCTCCCGGCCCCGGGGTCCCGGGGTCGCCGGACCTCGCCCCGGGTTCTGGAGGGAGGTCGGCCACCGTGTCTACCGGAGGTGTCCGGTTGCGCGCAATCTTCCCAGGCGGAGGTCACAGCGGTCCGGCCTCGACATGCGAGACCCCCATGACTCTCGGTAGTGTCGGATTACCGGAGGGTGACCAGGGGGAGTGCCTTCCGGCAGGGGGGAACGGTGCCGTGGTGGGTGTGGCTGCTCGTCGTCTGGTTCTCGGTGGCGACCGCCGTGGGCCTCGTGCTCGGGGCGGCGCTGCGCGCCGCCGAACAGGGGCGGACGCCGGTCGACCGGCTCCGCGAGGAGGACCCGCCCGCCGAGGAGCGGCGCGCCGGATGACGGCGGCCGCGACGGAGGGGACCCTGGTGTCGAGCGGGAGAATCGCTCACCACACGTAGTGTAATCGTGTCGAGGCGTCACCACGGGGGCTGGGTCCGACTGGGGGAGCAGTGCCGTGGTGGGCGTGGGTGCTCGTCATCTGGGTGGCGGTCGCCGTCGTGGCGGCGCTGGTGCTCGGCGCGGCCATCCGGATCGCCGACCGGCACGAGGCGACCGACGACGACCTGGGCGGGCCGTCGGACGAGGAGGTCGACGGAGCCCGCTGACGCGCCGGCCGGGCGGGTCCGCGCCGGTGCGGACCGCCGTCGCCCGGGCTCACCGCACGCCGCGGTAGCGGACGACGGTGCCGGCGCCGGCCGAGCGCGCCGTGGTCAGGCTGAGCGTGGCGCGGCGCAGCACCTCGGAGGCGGCGACGCCGTCCTCGAGCACCGCGACGCCGGCGCCCGCGCCCAGGCCGGTGAACCCGAGATCCGCGACACCGGCGGTCAGGCGGGCGGCCACCGCGTCGGCGTCGTCGGCCGAGCCGTCGAGCAGGACGGCGAACTCCGCGGGGCCGGAGCGGCCGAGCCAGTCGTCGCCCCGCAGCGTGCGGGCGACGAGCGCCGTCGTCGCGTCGAGTACGCCCGCCGACGTCGGCCGGGTGTCGTCTCGGCGGAGCAGGCCGAGGACGACCAGGGCCGGGCGGTGCGCCGGGCGGGTGACGCGGCGCTCGAGCTCGGCGCGGACGCCGGCCGGGCCGGGGAGGAGCCCGGCGGAGCCGAGCTCGAGGGCGGGCAGGCCGCCTCCCAGCGGGGCGAACGTGTTGAGGGCGATCGGGTGGTGCGCGATGGTCATGACGGTCAGAACGGCCCCCGGTACCCGGCCCGACAGCCGACCACCCGCCGTCCCACCCCCGAGGATGAGACCGGGTCAGTCGGTGGGCCCGAACACCCGGACGCAGCCGCCGTACGTCTCGTCCTCGAGGCGGCCGCCGCAGGTGGAGCCGTAGGTCTCGTAGGGGTCGCCGACCGGGGTCTGCGCGTAGAGGTCGTCGCAGGCGCCCATCTCGCCGTCGTGGCAGTCGCCGGCCGCGTCGGCGAATCGCGCGTCGTAGTCGGGCCCGCCGGGTGCGGGCGGGGCCACCGGCTCGCCGCTGCCGGAGTAGGTGCCACCGAGGTCGTCGGTGAAGACGGAGTCGGTGCCGACGACGGCGAGGACGACGGTCGCCGTCGCGGCGAGGGCGGCGACCGGCCCGAGCAGCCCGGCGACGGTCCTGACGGGGACGGCGGGGTGCCGGCCCGGCCGCGCCCAGGCGCGCACCTCGGCCCGGGTGACGAGCACGAGCCGGGCGACGGGCAGGGCGAGCAGGACGACCAGGGCGGTCAGCACGAGCAGGTCGGCCGCCGACCCGGTGCGGGTGCCGCTGGTGGCCAGGCGCGCGCCGGCGACCACGAGCAGCAGGCCGGACAGGCCGGCCTCGACCGCGGCGGTGACCAGCAGCAGGACGCGGCCGCCGCCGCGGTGGAGCAGCGCGGCGGCGAGCAGGTCGAGGCCGGCGAGCGAGCAGGCGCCGATGGCGAACAGCGCGGGGACGCCGACGTCGGCCCCGCGCCCGAGGCCCACGACATCGAGGACGACCACGAGGACGAGGAGCAGGAGCACGACGGCCTGCGCGACCGCGAGGACGGCGGCGGCGGTCACCGGCCGGGGCGGCCGCCCGTGCTGCTCACCCGTCACGCGCGCCCCCGTCCCGTCGTCCGGCCGTCCGGGATCGGCCGTCCGGCAGCCAGCGTGCCACTCTCGCGGGTACCGCTGCGCCGCGGTTCCGACACGAGGCGCTCTCCGCGACTACCGTGGCGCGGATGCTCCGCTGGACGTGTGCCGCCGTCGCGGGGGCGGTCCTGTCCGGGTTCGCCTTCCTGCTGGTCACCGGCAACTACATCAACGACGGGCCGGTGCTGGTCCGGCTGTCGTGGAGCCACGGGCTGCACCTGGGCGACCTGTTCATCGGCGCCGGCTGGCTGGTCGCGATGCTCATGCTGCTCGTGCTGGCCCGCCCGGACCGGCGAGGGGACCGGCCCCCGGCCTGACCCCTCGATGCGGCCGCCCACGAGCCCGGCTCCGATTCGCTGACCGGCCCGGATGAGTGGATGGTGGACGTCCACTTCACGAGCCGACGGGGGGCCTGTCCATGAAGTTGGTCATCGTGCACGACTACCTCACCCAGCGCGGCGGCGCGGAACGAGTCGTCCTCGAGATGGCACGGGCATTCCCCGGGAGTGCCGTCCTCACGTCGGTCTACGCGCCGGAGCGCACCTATCCCGAATTCGGCGAGCTCGAGGTGGACACCTTCTGGCTGCAGCGAGGGCCGTTCTTGAAGCGCGACCCCCGCCTGGCGCTGCCCGTGCTCGCCGACGTCTTCCGGCGACGCAGCGTCTACGCCGATGCGGTCCTCGTGTCGACGTCGGGTTTCGCGCACAAGATCGGCACGAGGGCTCCGAAGATCGTCTACTGCCACAACCCCCCGCGGTGGGTCCACCAGTGGAGCGACTACCGGACCGGACTCGGGCTGCCGCAGCGCGTGCTCATCCGCGCCATGCGGCCCTACCTGAGGTTCCTCGACCGGGCGGCGGCGCAGCAAGCGGCGTACTACCTCGCGAACTCGCGCAACGTGGCCAACCGCATTCGCGACGCTTACGGCATCGAGGCCGAGGTGCTCCACCCGCCGCGAGGGCTCCAACCGGAGGGACCCCAGGAGGAGATCCCGGGTCTACCGGACCGCTTCCTCCTCACGGTGGGCAGGGCGCGGGGATACAAGCGCACGGATCTCCTCGCGGAGGCCGTGGCCGGCATGCCCGACCTGCACCTGGTCACCGTCGGCAGCAAGCCGGACCCCCGGTGGCCGGCCAACGTCCACCAGCTCGTCGGACTCTCGGACGCCCAGCTCCGATGGCTCTACGCGAACAGCTGCGGACTCCTGGCCTGCTCGATCGAGGACTTCGGTCTGACGCCCGTCGAGGCATTCGGGTTCGGCACCCCGGTCGCCGCGACGCAGGAGGGCGGCTACCTGGAGACCTGCGTCGAGGGGCTGACAGGCCTGTGGCTGGATGCGACCTCGATCGAGACCCTGCGCGCCTGCATCCGGGAGTTCACCGACCGGGACTGGGACGCCGACCGGATCCGAGACCACGGGCGGCAGTGGGAGCCCGAGACCTTCCACCGCCGGCTCCAGGACGTCGTCGACGGCGTTCTCGCGCACCGCGTGTGACGGGCCGGCTCAGGCGAGGAGACCGGACTCCGCTTTCGCGGTGAGCGCGGTGCGGACGGCGGCGTCGACGACCTCGCCGAACGCCGGGTCGGCCTCGGCGCGGGCCACGACGGCGTCGAGCATCTCGGGGTAGACCGCCGGGTCGACGGTGAGCACGAGCGTGCCGCCCGCCTCGAGGAACCGGACCGCGCGGTCGCCGGGCGGCACGTCCTGGAACGCGGCGGCCGCGCCGACGTCGTCGCTGATCACCACCCCGTCGAAGCGCAGGAACCCTCGGAGCAGCGTGGTGATGACCTGCCGGGAGAAGGTGGCCGGCGCGGCGGGGTCCAGCCGCGGGTAGATCGCCGAGGACACCATGACGAACGGGTCGGCGTCGGAGCGGGCCAGTTCGCCGAACGCGGCCACCTGCTCGCTGGAGGCGGTGGTGACGTCGTCGGTGACGCCGGGGACCTCGTCGGTGTTCTCGTCGACCAGCCCGAGGCCGGGGAAGTGCTTGATGGTCGCGGTCACGCCGTGGGCGGCCAGCCCGTCGACGACGGCCTGCACGTCGGGGACGACGTCGGCCGGGGTGCTGCCGTACTGCCGCCCGAAGGCGCCGATCGGATCGTTGCCGGCCTCCGTGCCGGCGGGGACGACGTCGGCGACCGGAGCGAGGTCGAGCGTGATGCCGGCCGACGCCAGGTCGGCACCGAGGCCGTCGGCGAGAGCGGCAAGCCCTTCCCCGGGCAGCTGCCCCTGGTCGACGGCGGCGGGCAGCCGCTCGAAGCCGGGCCCCTGCAGGCTCTGCACAGCGCCGCCCTCCTGGTCGGCGGCGATCCAGGGACGCGGGCCGGGCGCGGAATCGACCCACCGGCCGGTGACGGCGGCGATCTCCTCGGCCGGCGCCTGCGAGCGCCCGGCGAGGAAGAGGCCGCCCACGCCGTCGGCGGCGAGGGCGTCGCCGGGGGAGAGGTCCTCGAGCCGCACGCCGACGACGAACAGCTGGGCCACCTGGGCGCGGCGGTCGAGCTCGGCCAGGGCGGCGTCGACCCGCTCCTCCACCGGGTCGGCGGGCGGCGGGGAGGGCTCGGCGCTCGTCGTGGCGGGAGCGCTGCTGCTCGTCGTCGTCCTCGTGGCCTCCGGCTCCTGCTGCGCGTCCCCCGAGCCGGAGCAGGACGTCAGGGCGAGGACGAGCAGCGCGCAGGCGACGGCCGGGCGGGTCCGAGCGGGCGTGCGCATCGCTCTCCTCCGGGCGCGGGCGGACGGTTGCCCCAGTCTGCCTCGCGCACGTGGGCGACGATGGGACCGTGCAGGGGACGTGGGTGCGGGCCGGCGTGCTCGTCGCCCTCCTCGCGGCGGCCGGCGTCGTGGCGCTCACCGTGGACCTGCCCGACGTCGCCACGGTCCGCGGCTGGGTGGACCGCTCCGGGGTCACCGGGCTGGTGCTCCTGACGCTCGGGGTGGGGATCGCGCTCCTGGCGCCGGTGCCACGGACGGCGCTGTCGCTGTTGGTCGGCGTCGTCCTGGGCTTCTGGGGTGGCTTCGTCGTGGCGGTCGTGGGCGCCGTGCTCGGCGGCCTCGGTGCCTTCGGGCTCGCCCGGTGGCTGGGCCGCGACGCGGTGACGAAGCTGGCCGGGCGCCGGCTGGCGGAGGTGGACCGGCGGCTGGTCGGACACGGGTTCGGCCCGATGCTGCTGGTGCGGATCTCGCCGGTCCCGTTCATGCCGATCAGTTACGCGGCCGGCCTGACCGCGATGCGAGTGGCGCCGTACACCGCGGCGACGGGGCTCGGCGTCGTGCCGGGCTCCGCGCTGCAGGTGGCGGTGGGCGCCTCGGTGGGCGGCCTGCCGGAGTGGGTGACCTCGCCCGTCGGCTTGGCTGTCGAGGGTGTGGTCGTGCTGGCGCTCGTTGCCGCCGGCGTCATGTGGTGGCGGTGGACCCGCTCCCACGCCGGTTGACGGCGGTCGCGGCGATGCCGATTACGGGTGCGCCGTCAGGCCGTGGGAGGAGTCGTCGCGGCCGGGTGATCGGGATCGGTCCCCCCGTGCGCAGCCGCCGTCATCTCCGGCCTCGGCGCGGCCCGGCGGAGACGCCGTTCCAGCGGCGCCTCGATCCAGCGGTACAGCAGTGCCGCGAGCCCGACGGCGAGGGCGAGGGCGAGGGCGCCAGCCGCGGTGACGAGGGTGAGACCGTCGCCGATCCTTCGGATGACCGGGATGAGGACGCGGAGCACGGGCTCGTGGACGAGGTAGAAGGCGAAGGACCACTCGCCGAGTCGGCGCATCGAGGGCCGGGACGCCACGGTGCCCGCCCCCTCGAGGTCACGGGCGGCCGCACTGGCGATGAGGAGGGCGAAGGGGCCCACCGTCAGGAGCGGGGCCGCGTAGGTGGGCAGCCAGCCGGCGGCGAGGTAGCCGCCCACGGACACACACACGGCGAGGGACCACGGTGCTCTCGGCCGCCACCCCCGCTGGATCGCCTCGGCCAGGGCGATGCCGAGGGCGAACTCGGCGAGACGGACCAGAGGGAGGTGGAGCGTGGCCCAGCTGGCCACCGAGGGCGAGTCCGGAGCGTGGAGGAGGAGCGGCCAGGCCGACGCGGCGACGACCAGGACGGCCGTCGTGGCGAGTGGCCGGCGGAGCCACCGCCGGCGCACGGAGATCAGGAGAGGGAACAGGGCGTAGAAGAACACCTCGCACGAGATGGACCAACCGGGGCCGTTCCCGCCGAAGTAGATGCGGGGTTCCGGCACCCATGCCTGCACGGCGAGGACCGAGGGGGCCGCCTCGAGGACCGGCCGCCACCCTCGCTCGGACTCCACGACGACGGTCAGGGCGGTGGCCACCACGAGGGCCAGCCAGTACGCGGGGGCGATCCGGGCGAAGCGGCGGCGGTAGAAGGCGCGAGGGGAGTCGCCGTCCCTGTGCGACCACGTGAGGACGAATCCGCTGAGAACGAAGAAGAACGAGACCCCGGTGAACCCCTGGACGCCGAGGCGCTCCAGGAACGTCTCGGCGGGGGTCTCGTTGTAGAGGCCCTGCACGTGCCGCAGGAAGACGGCGAAGGCGGCGAAGGCCCGCAGTCCCGTCAGGGAGTCCAGCCGGACGGCGGTGTCCCGGGCGCGCGAGGTCGCGTTCCGTCGCCCTGCCATCCGACCCCCGTCGTCCCCGATGTCCCCGCCGGCGGAGGCCCTCGGCCGGGGAACGGGCACGGTGACCAGCGCGATCCCACCCTAGGCGGAGATGCCCGCGCCCGACCTCCCCTCCTGCCCGCGCCACCACGACGGGGGATGCCGCGCCGCTAGAGTGCCCGACCATGCGCGCGGGGGCTGCTCTTCCTTGGCGGACACCGGGGGTCGCGGAGGTGAGCGAGTCGCTCGACACGATCCCCGGCTGGTTCCAGCCGATCGACGTCTTCCTCTTCGACTGGTTGCTGCACGACCAGTCGACGCGGGGCGTGACGGGGGACCTCGTCGAGATCGGCACCTACCTGGGCAAGAGCGCCGTCGTCATCGGCGCGCACCTCCGTGACGACGAGACGTTCACCGTTGTCGACCTGTACGGATCGCCGGCGGAGGACGCGGACAACGCCGAGGAGAACGCGTCCTCTTACGGAGACCTCACGCGTCAGGCCTTCGAGTCCAACTACCTGAGGTTCCACCGTGAGCTCCCGGTCATCGTCCAGGGCCTGTCCACGGAGGTGACACACCACGTCCGCCCGGGGGCCGTCCGGTTCACACACGTCGACGGTTCACACCACTACCGGCACGTGCGGGCGGATGCGCTGGCGGCGCGCTCGTACCTTCAGGCGGAGGGCGTGGTGGCCTTCGACGACTACCGGACGGCGCACGCGCCTGGGACCGCGGCCGCCATCTGGGAGCAGGTCGCGACCGCGGATCTGCACCCGATCGTCGTCAGCGACACGAAGCTCTACGCCACGTGGGGGGATGCCGAGGCAGTGCGGCGGCGGCTCGTCGCGACGATCGAGGAGGAGCGGGCGCTCGGCTTCGAGGTGCACGAGCTGCAGGAGCCGCTCCTGCGTGTCTTCCCCACAGGGGCAGGTCCTGCCTCGCTCGGCAGGCGGGTGTCGAGGCGCCTGGGGCAGGGCGTCGACTCCCTGGCTCGCCGCCTCCTCGACTGACGCGCGGGGAATGCGCTCACGTCCTCGTGGGCAGCAGCCTCCGCGCGTCGGCGGACAGTTCCCGCACGAGGGCCGCGTTCGTCACCCACATGACGACCGCGAAAGCCGCAACGGCGGCGGTGGTGGAGAGGGCCAGGCCAGTCCACCGTCCGAGATCGGCCAGGTGGACGCCCAGGCCGGCGGCTCCCCCCGCGGCTCCGGCGGCGAGTGTGCCGAACGCCCGGAGTGGGACGGGAGGGCGCAGCCCCAGCGACCACCGGAGGACGAGAGCGCCCGCCGCGGTGGCGATGACCGCCTCTCCGACCGCGGCCCACGCCACCACCGTGAGTCCCCCGGACACGGCGACGGAGACCACCACCACGTGGAGCAGTGCCCCGCCTCCGGTGAGCGCGAACTCCAGACCCACCTTGCCGCGCGCGACCAGGGTCGGCCGGTTGAGGTAGGCCAGACCGGACACCGCGTAGGCCAGGCACAGGACCTGGGCGAGGGGCACGGCGCTGGTCCACTGGGCGCCGAAGAAGAAGGGGACCAGGACGGGACTGGTGACCAGCAGGACGAGGAGCGCCGGCGTCAGCAGCGCCATGGAGTAGGCCACGGCGGTCGCATGTGCGGTCCGGAAACGCTCCGCGTCGTCCCGGACCCGCGAGAAGACCGGGAGGGCGACGGTGTCCATGACGGACGTCGAGACCTCGGCCACCACGCTGAGGAGACGGGCTGCGACGGTCCAGAGGCCCAGGGCCTCGGCGCCGGCCACGCCACCGATGACGAACGCGTCCGCCCGGTCGCGCAGGGTCTGCATCACCTGGACCCCGACGAGCGGTGCGCCGAAGCGCAGCACCCTGCCGGTCACCTCGGAGGAGACGGCGAACCGCGGGCGCCAGCGTGTCCTCGCGAGCACCGTCACGAGGGAGACGGTCGCGTGCACGTAGGACTGGGCCACCAGGGACCAGACGCCTGCACCCAGCAGCGCCGAGCCCACGCCCACGACCCCACCCGCGACCGCCGCCGCGATGTCGCGGGCTGCAAGCGCAGCGAAGGACAGATGACGGTGCAGGAGCGCCGCGGGCACGGCAGCCGCCGCGTAGAGGGGGAGGAGGAAACAGAGCACCCGGAGGACCGGCGCGAGCCCGGGGGAGCCGACGGCCGCTGACAGCGGACCGGCGAAGACGGCCAGCGGAACCGCGATGCACGTCGCGAGCCCCATCTGGAGCCAGAAGACGGTGCTCGTCGTGCGCGCCTCCTCGGAGTCGTCGGACCGCACGAGGAAGTCGGACATGCCGAGATCGACGAAGACGGTGAAGGCGGTCGTGATGGCGAGTGCCAGCGCGACCACGCCGATGTCCTCCGGCGTCAGCAGCCTGCTCAACGCGACGAAGGTGACGAACGTCGTCCCGCGGACCACCCACCGCTGGACGGCGGTCCATCCCACCCCGCGGATGACGCGCGTGCGCAGGCCAGGCATCATCCGTCCTAGTCACATCGGGGGGCAGTGCCATCGACTGCACGCGTTGCACGCCGTCATGAGCGGTGCGCGGACATGCTAGGAGACCACGCACCGCGCCGCTCCGTGTCCGGAGCGACGGTCATCGTCCGTGCCAAGGACAAGGCCGACACGATCGGCTCGACGCTGCGGGCGCTGCGAGCGCAGACAGTGGTGCCGGAGATCCTGGTCGTCGACTCCGGCTCCACTGACGGGACGGTGGACATCGCACGTCAGTGGGCCGACCAGGTCCTCCACCTGGAGCCGGCCGACTTCTCCTTCGGAGGTGCCCTCAACGTCGGCGCCGAGGCGGCGAGTGGAGACGTGCACTTCGCCCTCTCCGCGCACTGCGTGCCCGACCGCACGGACTGGGTGGAGCGCAGCCTCGCGCTCTATGACGAGGACGCGCGCGTCGCGGCGACCAACCAGGCGTCGAGGACGCCGGCGGGCCTCCCCATCGCGACCACGTACCACCAGACCGTCGACGACGTCTGCCGGAGCCCCCTGTGGGGGTTCTCCAACCACGCGTCGTCGTGGCGGGCGGATGTCTGGCGGGAGTTCCCCTTCCGGATCGACCTGCCGGCGTGCGAGGACAAGGAGTGGTCCTGGCGAGTCCTCGCCTCGGGCCGCACGATCGCCTACTCACCCGCGCTGGCCGTGCCCTCGGTACACCGGCGCCAGCAGGGGCTGCGGACCCTCCACCGCCGCGTCGCGGGGGAGGCCCAGGCCCTGACCGCCCTCGGGGCGACCAGGCCGCTCACGATCACGGGCGCCGTCTCCGCCTGGTGGTCGTCGTTCTCGCTCGAGGGGAACCGCCCGCGGTTCGTCCGGCGGATGAACCCGCACCGCGTCGTCGAGCTCGCCGGGGCCTGGTCCGGCAGTCGCGCCGCAGAGCATCTGCGCGGCCCTCGGACGTTCCCGTCCGGCTGTTCCGGGCCGCGACCGATGTACCTGCCTTGGGCGTCGGCAGAACCGGATGGGTGACCCCCCGCGCCCCGCCCGGGGGATCAGTCGCCGGGACGTCGTCGCGGTCGCGGGCGGCGCTGCGGCTGCCGGGGCGTTGGCGCTCGCCGGGACCGCGGCGAGCGGCGAGCGGTCCGGCGGACCCGCCGGCGCGATGGCTGAGGTCGACGTCCGGGACCACGGTGCCCGAGGCGACGGGCGCAGCGACGACACCGCGGCACTGCAGCGGGCGATCGACGCTGGACGCGGGCGCATGGTGCGGTTCGGCAGCGGGACCTTCCTCGTGTCGCGGCTGCTGCTCCCGGACGACACCTGGCTCGACCTCGGGGCGGCCGTCCTCCGTCGGTACGGCAACCGCGAGGGCGCGGCTGCCGGGGCCACGGTGCGCAACGCCGACCTCCGGGGAGGCAACCGCCGGATCACGATCCACGGCGGGTACATCGAGGGCGGCGAGGACTCGACCGGCCGCCTCCTCGGCTTCGTCGGCTGTCGCGACGTCGATGTCCGCGGACTGGTGGTGCGCAAGGGCGCCTCGGACTTCGTCGACTGGATGATGACCTTCGAGAGTTGCCGCGACGTCCACGTGTCGGAGGTCCGCGTCCAAGGGGGCACGGAGCTCGGGGAGGACGGCCTCCACATCTCGGGATGCACGGGCGTCGTCGTGTCCAACTGCACCATCGAGAGCGGTGACGACGCCCTCGCGATCGCCCAGGACTTCGGGCAGACGCGCCCGGTCGGCCAGGTCGTCGTCAGCAACTGCGTCCTCCGCTCGCGTCGAGCGCACATGGTCCGCGTGACGGTCGCTCCGGACGAGGTCCACGGCATCAGCGGCGTGGTGCTGACCGGTCTGGTCGGCTCTGCGCCCGGCGGCGGCTCGTCCGGCAACCCGGTCCTCATCGCCGACGAGTCCCGAGGCGGGCGTGTCCGGGAGGTCCTGGTAGCCGACGTGCTGGTGGACGCGCGCGGGACCCTCGGCGACGCCTGTCGCGTCGCCGACGTCGTCGACTCCGACTTCCGGGGTGTCCGGGTCGTCGGAGCGGACGCGCACGCCTTCCTCGTCGAACGGTGCACCGGTCTGTCGTTCACCGACTGTTCCGCGAGCGGGCCCCGACCGGGCAACGGGAACTCCGCGTGGACCGTCGTCGGCTCCCGCCGGCTGACTCTCGTCGGCTGTTCGTCGCAGGACGCGGACGTGCACGGTTTCGAGGTGACCGGCGACTCCGCTGCCGACGTCCAGATGCTCGGTTGCCGCTCCGTCCGGCCCGGCGCCTACGCCTTCCACCTGTCCGGCGTCGATGGGGTGGCGTTGCTGGGCTGTACGACCCAGGGAGGGGTCCAGGGCATCGACTGCGACGAGCAGTCGCCCCCTCGCGGCCTCCGGGTGATCGGTTGCCATTTCGCCGACCACGCCGACCAGGCGGTCAAGAACCTCCCGCTGGACTCGAGCAGCTGGGGCAACACCACCGGCGGGGGGACTGCCGCCGCGGCGAACAGGGTGGTGGGTCCGCTGGGCTTCGGGGACGCCGGACCATCCGGACGCCCGTCCGTGCGGGGGGTCCGTGGCGGGAACGAGGCACTCGCCGGGCTGCTGGGAGCGCTGGCGCAACTGGGCCTGATCACCGACGAGACGGAGGAGTGAGGCGGCATGGACGGACGTACGAGCCGAGGGGACTCGGCCGGCGGAGCACTCCGTAGCGGGCAGGCGGAGACGCAACACAGGTCGGGCCCCCTCCAGCGGGTGCGGTGATGAGGATCGCCGTCGCTTGTGCCTTCAACGAGAACGCGATCTGGTCGATCTCGCAGTACGCGTCGCAGCATGGCCTCCTCGCCCAGCGGCTCGTGCCGAACTGGTCGCTGACCGCTGACGTCGCCCGGACCCTGTCCGCCGTGACGAGGTCCGAGGCGCTCGAGGGCTTCCGCGCACGCAAAGAGGCCAGGCTCCGGAATTCTGCGCTGCCGGAGGACCTGGCGGTCAGTCGCCTCACGGAGGTCATCCGGATCGCCGGCGGTCGGACGAAGACGCCCGTGACCCCATTCCTGGGTCACTACGCGTGGAAGGCGGAGTTCGACCTCCGCGCGAGCCGGCACCTGGACTCCGACGGGATCGACGTCCTGATCGGCATGCCGGGCTCCTCGGAGCGGATCTTCCGGGAACACGCCCGGCCCCTGCGCGTCTTCCACGCCATCGACACGCACCCCCGGGCGAGGAACCGTGCCCTGGTTGCCGCATACGGTGGCCGGGCCTGGAGTGAGGCCCACCCACCCCTCCTCGCGGCCCGCATCGAGCGGGAACTCGGGATGTCCGACCTGGTCCTCGCCCCGTCGCGGCTCGTCGCCGACCAGATGGTCCGGTACGGGGTGCCGGCCGACCGCGTCCTCCGGATCCCCTACGGAGTCGACCTCGAGCGCTTCACGCCGGCGCCCGCGTCCCCGAGCCCGGAGAGCCGGCGGCCCCGGGTCATCTTCGTCGGCCAGATCTCGCTCCGGAAGGGCGTGCCCCTCCTCCTCGACGCCGTCCGTGGCCTCGACCTGGACGTGACGCTGGCCGGTCAGGTCTTCGACCGCTCGACCGTCGCGCACCTCCCCGACAACGTGACGCTGCGAGGTGTCCTGTCACCCGCGCAGCTCGCGGACGCCTACAAGGACCACGACGCCATGGTCCTGCCGACGGTCGACGACGCCTGCTCACTGGTCGTGGCGGAAGCGGCCGCGAGCGGCCTGCGCGTCCTGACGACGGACGCCAATGGGGCAGCCGAACTGCTCCCACCGGAGCACGTCGTCCTGCCGGCTGGGGACGTCCCGAGCCTCCGGTCGGCGCTGGAGGCCGTCCCGGTCCTGACCCCGGAGGACCGCGACCGCATCTCGTCCGGGTTGCGGTCCGGTGCGACCGGCGACATCCGGTCGTGGCGTTCCTACGCCGAGGACGTCGTGTCCGCGCTGGAGGGACGCCGGACCGGCGCGGCACCCGCCGTCCTGTGACGATGCGCTGACCCGGACGGGAGGAGGGGCCGGCAGGTGAGGATCGACGAGCCACGGCGACGGGCGGGCGGGCGGTTCCTCCGTCACCTCGTGTCGTTCTCGATGCTGCCGCTCTTCTCCCTCGTCTCGAGTCTGCTGGTGCTCCCGCTCATCAGCTCCCGCTTCGGCGCGGCCGGCTGGAGCAGCCTCCTCCTCGGGCAGTCGATCGGTGCAGCGGTGTCGGTGGTCGCCTCGCTCTCGTGGCCCTTCGAGGGCCCTCATCGCGTGGCGACCCGGGAACCCCGGGAGCGGCGGGCGCTCTATTCCTCGAGCCTCCGCCAGCGCGTCCTGGCGCTCCTCGCGCTGACCCCGGCCATGGTCGCCGTCGCGGTGCTGGTGACGCCGCAGGAGCGGACGACCGCCGTCCTGAGCGCGGTGGCCATCGCGATGAACGCGCTCACGCCCACGTGGTTCTTCGTCGGCGTCAGCCAGCCGCGCAACGCGGTGCTGTGTGAGGGCGTGACCCGGCTGGTGGCGCAGGTCGTCGGGCTACTCGTGCTCCTGGTGGCGCCGCTGTGGGCCTATCCCGTGTGCCTGGTCGCCGGTGGGCTGGCGTCGCTGGTCGTCGCGCACCGCCTGCTCCCGGCCGGCGACCCAGCGGTCGTCCTCCCGCGGTCGCCGTGGCGGGATGAGGTCTTCGCCGCCGTCGCCCGGGGTGGAGACGCCGCCTACAACTACCTGGCCGGTCTCCTGGTGGCCCTGGTGTCCTTTCCGGCCTTCGGGGTGTTCGGGCCGGTGCAGCAGGTCAACGTCATGGCCGCCAACGTGCTGACCAGCCTGAACTTCGGGCTCGTCTCCTGGACAGGAGGAACCGGTAGTACCGGAGGGGACGGGACGGCCCGCCGGCTGCGCATCGTGCTCGGCTCCGTCCTCGTCCTCGGTCTCCTGCTCCTCGTCGGCACCTGGCTCCTGCTGCCCCTCGTCCTGTCCTTGCTCTTCGCCGGCACGGTCGAGTTGTCCGGGGCTCAGGCAGGCGTGGCGGCGGTGCTGATCGCGGCGAGCTACGTGTACCGCAGCGTGCTGCTGGTCGTCTGGGTGCCGCTGGGTCGTGCGGTGCCGGCCTACCGGCTCACCCTGGTCGGGGCGGTCGTGGGCCTGAGCGGAGTGGCCGCGGGCGCGTGGTCGGCGGCGGGCACCGGTTCGCTGGCCGGGGCCGCGGTGGCCACGGCGTGCGGTGCCACCGTCGGCATCGTCTCCGCCGCGCTGTGGCTCCGGCGGCTGCCGGCGGCCGGACAGCCCGGGACTCCGGAGGGAGCTCTCGGCGGCGCGGTGGAACCGGGCCCGCGCTAGCGGATCGGTGCGGTCCGGCCGACCGGGTACCGCGCGACCCGGCCGGACGTCGACGGGACGGGTCCGGTGGTGTCGCGCCGTCTCTCGCGGGCCCACCACAGTCCCAGGCCGATCAGCACGAGGTTGGTGAGGTAGACCGGGGCGTTCGATCCGATGGGTCCCCGGATGATGCTCAGGACCGCGAGGCTGGCGTACGGCACGAGGAGCGCCAGCCCGGAATCGGGCGCCCGGGTCCAGGCCAGGTCACACCGCCGCGCCGCAGCGGCGATGCCGAAGAGGATCACGCACATGCCGAGGACGCCGAAGTCGACGTAGAGCTCGGTGTGGAAGGGCAGCGAGAGGTTGGTGAACGCGTAGCCCCTGTGTGCTGCGACGTCGATCGAGGCCGGCGTCGCCTTGTCCTCCCACACGGATCGGGGGACGACGTAGAGGACGCCGGACACCGTGTAGTTGCCCCAGGAGTGACCGACGTCCCGCACGAATGCAACGGCATTGACCGACTGCTGGAAGCCGTCGAAGTCCTGGCCGGCGAAGGCGTCGAAGCCGGTCGCATAGGTGACGTCCTCCCCCCGGAACGCGTTCGCCGCGGGATAGGCGACGAGCGTCGCCGTCAGCAAGGCCGCGGCCAGCACGAGTCCCGACCGGCGCGACCGCGGGCGCGTGAGGACGAGGACCAGGGAGCCCAGGGCCGCGGCGCTGAGGGCCCGGGTGTTGACGAAGGGGTTGGCGAACAGCACGACCAGGGTCAGGCCGAGGGCCAGGACGAGGGCGTCCACGGCGTCCACCTGTGCCCAGCTCCGGGTCTTGACCTGGTGGATCACCCGGAGCAGCGCCAGGTAGGCGACGGCCGTGGCCAACGCTCCCGGGAGGATGCTCACGAGCGCCACCTGCACGCCACCGGCGAGCGCGCCGGAGATGCCCGCCGCCTCGAGGGAGGCCGCGCGGTCGGCGCGGCTGCTGAACAGGCCGGCGACCCCGCCCGCGGAGGCGATGGCCCCTGGAGCCAGAACGATGCAGCACCCGAGGTAGGCCAGGCACAGGGGCCTGCCGGGAACGGGCGACCGGCGGACCGTCGGCGCGGGCTCGGCAGGATGTCGGGAGCCCGGTCCCAGGAGCAGCCCGACGAAGAGGACCGTCGTCGCGAGCAGGTTGATGAGCATCGCGTCGGGGACGAGCGGGCTGTCGAGGACCGCGCTGTCGCCCCATGCGGCCGTGCCGTGGGACAGCTGGTAGATCGGAGCGACCCCGAGCCAGGAGAACAGGAAGACGAACGTCACCAGGGCGATGGGACGTGGCGCGGGGTGGGCGCTGCGGGCGATGCCGGCGGCGCAGATGCCGATCTGGAGCACGGAGACGATCACCTGGAAGGTCCCCAGCTGCAGGATCCACGGCAGTAGAGCGGTCTCAGCCACACCCACCGCGAGGAGGGACGGGCCGACTCCGTGACGGATCGACGCCGTGCCGGTCGTGGCGGCAGCGACGTCGGGTCGGGGCGGAGGATCGGCCGCCCTGTGCGCCCCCCGGGACCTCCTCCTCACGCGAGGTCGCCCAGGAGGTCGGCGAAGGCCTGCGCGGAGCCGTCCCAGGTGAACCGGGAGAGGACCGCCGAACGGTCGGTGACCGCGCTGGCGCCCTCGAGGACCAGGCGGAGCGCACGCGTCATCCCCGGGACGTCGAACGGGTCGAAGTAGCTGACCGAGTCCCCCGCCACCCAGCGGAATGCCGGGATGTCGGACACGAGCGGTCGGCCTCCCGCGGCCAGCGTCTCGACGACCGGCAACCCGAACCCCTCGTCGAGGCTCGGGATGACCACGGCGGTCGCCGCCTCGTAGAGCGCTGCCAGTGCGGGATCACTGACATAACCGAGCCGGTGCACGTGGGCGCTGGCCTCCGGGGCCTCGTCCGCGAAGACCGGTGAGTCACCGCCCGCGATCATCAGGGGATGGGCCTCCCGCATCGCGGCGGGGAGTCCGCGGTATGCGGCCGCGAGCCGGCCGAAGTTCTTGCGGGGGTCCCTGCTCCCGACGGCGAGCAGGAAACCCTCGACGCCCGGCCGCTCGAGGTGGGCGAGCACCTCGGCCGGCAGGTCGTCGGACGACGGGCGTGCGAAGACGTCACTCGGGGCGTTGGGGGCCACGGCGACGGGGACGCCGGGACGAAGACGTCGCACCTGCTCGGCGACGGGCTCGCTGACGGTCACCAGTGCATGTGCGGAGCTCAACTGGGACCGGAGCACGGGTGCGTGCGTCCGGACGTACCGGGCGGAGTACCACTCGGGGTGCTCGAGTACGAACAGATCGTGCACCACGACCACGTGCCGCCTGGCCAGGATCGGGCTGCGGGACGTGAAGGAGACCAGCGACCCCCTGGCCGCCCGGAGCGGCAGGGCCGTGTGAGCCCACGCGTGGGCGAGCACCGGCCGTTCCAGCGCCGGCGGAGGTGGGACCAGGAGGCGGGCGCCGGTGCGCCGGACCAACCGGGAGGAGACCTCCGTGGCGTACCGCTGCTGGCCCGTGACGCGCTGCCCGGTGAACGCCCCGTTCAGGTAGATCCTCGTCATCGCGGTCCTCCGTCGCCGTTCTCGTCACGGGCGCCCATCGGCTCCGGAGACGGTCCTCGAGCCGGGGCCGGGCACGTCGACCGGGGACTCACCGAGGACCGACGACCCAGGATGCCGCCGTGAGGAACGCCCGCCGAGACCTCGCCGTGAAGCTGGAGCCAGCATGAGCCTCGGGGATCCCGGTGCGCGGCCCGGTCGGCACGGGTCGTTCCGCGCTCCCGGGCCGGTGCCGGCTGGGACCGGACCGGCGAGCCCCCTGGAACCGCGTCCGGACCTGCTCGTACACGACTTCGTAGTCCCGGCCCATCGTCGCCGTGTCCCCGCCGTCGCTGGTCAGGGAGGCGGCGCGGAGGGCTCGCAACGACCCAGGAGAGGTCAGGAGTCCGACGAGAGCGTCGGCGAGAGCGGCGGGATCGCCCGGCGGGACGAGCCTCCCTGCCTCCCCGCCGTCGAGGAGCTGAGGGATCCCGTCGACGTCCGAGGCGACGATCGGGAGTCCCACGTCCCGTGCCTCCGGGACGACCAGCGGAGCGGGATCCCGGCGTGACGGGACCACGAGGACGTCGGTCGCGAGGAACCACGGTCGGGGATTCGAGACGAAGCCCACCATGTGGATGCGTCCGGCATGGTCACTGGCCTGGACGCGCTGCTCGATGTCGGGGTTGTCCCTGTTGCCGACGACGTAGAGGTGGACGTCGGGCACCCGCGCTGCCACGGTCTCGAAGGCCTCCAGGAGGACGTCGAGCCCCTTGCGGGGAGAGAACCCTCCCACGAAGAGCACTGCCGGGTGGTGACAGGCGACCTCCGCGCCCCCGCGCTGACGGACCGTCCCCCGGGTGCGGTTGACCACCACGCGCAGCCTCTCGGCGGGGACGCCCTGCCGCGCGAGGCCCTCGGCCACGGGCCGGCTCACCGCGACGACGGCATCGGCGAGACCCATGAGCCAGGAGGATCCCTGGAACTCGTTGTGGACCGTGGTGACGAGCGGCCGCCGGACGACGCGGAGGACACGCAACAGGGTGATCGCACAGGCGGCGGTCATCGTGTGGGCGTGCACCACCGTCGGCCTGGTCAGCCGGACGATCCGGCCGAGGGCTCGTGCGTGCCGGTAGATCCGCCGCCTGCTGTGTTCGGCCAGGACGTGGACGACACCGTTCTCCTCCAGCAGTTCGACGAACGAGCCTCCGGAAGAGACGACGAAGACGTCGTGACCGGCAGCGGCCTGTTCCACCGCGAGGTCCACCACCATGTTGGTGATGCCGGTGCCGTTTGCCTCCATCTCGTTGGTCACGTGCACGACGATCACGCCGTCGCCTCCCAGGACAGGGCGGTCGAGGCCGCCGACGAGGTGGACCAGCGCCACGGGCACGGAGTGGCGCGCAGACAAGGCGGTATCGCCCGGGAATCCCTGCCCACGGTCACGCGCCTCCGGCGAACCAGGGCAGCCAGGGGGCGAGACCTCCCCGGTGGCCGGCACCCAGGATGTCCTGCAGCCCGCCGTTCTCCACGGGGACCGCCGAGCGTCCACCCGACCAGGCGGCGACCAGCTCGATGAGGCGGTAGGGGCTCAGGCGTCGCAGCGGGCGCGGGAAGCGGCTCTCCGCTGCCGGGAAGGACGACCACCATGCCCAGACCACCTCGCCGACCGTCATCGGCCGCGCAGCCCCGAGACTGACCATGGCCTCGGCCTCCCGCGCCATGCGGCGGAACAGCGCTTGAGGCCCTTGCCCTCGCCGGTGGTCGGTGGACACGACCAGGTCCGGTGAGTAGGCGATGGTGTGGCCGGACGCCAGCACCCGCCAGGACCACTCCTTGTCCTCGCACGCGGGGAGGTCCTCCCGGAAAGGGAGGTCCTCCCAGACGTCCGCTCGCCACGACGACGCGTGGTTCGAGAACCCCCAGGCGGGGTGAGCACGGACGTCGTCGACGGACTGCAGGTAGCGGTCATGGATGGGGTGACCCGTCGGGGTCCGGACGGCCTGGTTGGTGGCCGCGACGGAGGAATCCGCGTACAGCGCCAGACTGTCGGCCACCCACGTGTCGGTCGCGGGTACGCAGTGCGCGGACAGGGCGAAGTGGACGGCCGAGGACGCGGCCGCGGCGCCGATGTTCAGGGCACGTCCGTACGTGAAGTCCGAGGACGCGATCTCGATGACCTCGTCGGCCCAGCGCCGGGCGATGTGGAGGGTCCCGTCCGTGCTACCCGAGTCGACGACGATGATCTGCACGGGATGGGTCTGTGCGCGCAGCGAGCGCAGGGTCGCCTCGATCGTGTCGGCCTTGTCCTTGGCGCGCACGATCACGCTGGCGTCCAGTTCCACGGATTCCCTCTCGCATACGGATGGTGCACGGCCCTCGACGAGAGGTGTCCTGCTCTCCCCGTGTCGCGATTGTGCAAGAACTCGGACGCCGCGCAATCTCGGCCGACCCGAATAGAGGAGATGGCGCCGCGGGGGTTGGACGCCGGCGGGCCCGAGGCGCCTTCCCCCACCCCATGGGAGGACGTGTCGCCCCGCCGCGCGACGGACGGACCAGCAGGTGTCCTATGGTCGTGCAACGCCGGCGCGCCGAAGAATGGGGACGGATGACACTTCGAGACGTCGTCGCTGCACTGCGCACCTCGTGGTGGATGCTGGTCGCCGGTGTCGTCATCGGGAGCGGTCTGGCCTTCCTTTGGAGCTCGCTGCAGACGCCCCTCTACTCCTCGTCGACGCAATTGTTCGTCTCGACGACCGACTCGACGTCGACGGAGAATGCATTCCAGGGGAGTCAGCTCTCGCAGCAGCGTGTGGCTTCCTATGCCGAACTCCTCACCGGCCGGGAGATGGCCGAACGGGTCATCGACCGTCTGGACCTGGACGCCGGACCCGACGACCTCACGGCGAGCATCAGCGCCTCCCCGATCCCGGGGACGGTCCTGATCGACGTCACGGTCACGGATCCGTCGGCCGAGGGTGCCCGCGAGATCGCCGAGGCCCTGGGCGCCGAGTTCCCCTCCTTCGTCGACCAGTTGGAGGCCCCGGACGCCAGCGGCCGGGCGGTCGTCCGCGTCACGACGACGGAGGCTCCGGAGACGGCCTCCGCCCCGAGCTCGCCCCAGGTCGCACGGAACATCGTGCTGGGCGCGCTGGTGGGGTTCATGGCCGCCGCGGCCGCCGCGGTCGCGCGCCGTCAGCTGGACCGCTCGGTGCGGGACCCGGAGCTCGTCACCTCGCTCACCGGCGTACCGGTGCTCGGCACCGTCCTGCGCGACGAGGGGCTCGAGAAGCACCACGTCATGGACCGCACCGGGACGAGCCGGTCGGCGGAGGACTACCGGCAGATTCGCACGAGCCTGCAGTTCCTCGACGTCGACCAGCCGCCCAGGGTCATCATGATCTCGAGTGCGGTCCCCTCGGAGGGGAAGACGACGGCGGCGGTCAACCTCGGCCTCGCCCTCGCGGACGCCGGCCGGCGGGTGACCGTCGTCGAGGCCGACTTCCGCAAGCCGCGGGTGACCCGCTACCTCGGGCTCGTCAGTGGCACCGGCCTCACCAACATCCTGTCCGGCACCGCGGACGTCGAGGACGTCGTCCAGAAGTACGGCTCGGATGACTTCTCGGTCATCGCGGCCGGACCGACCCCGCCCAACCCGGGGGAACTGCTCGCCTCCAACCAGATGGCGGCGCTGCTGGACAAGCTGCGCGAGTCGAACGACTTCGTCCTCATCGACGCACCTCCGCTGCTCCCGGTCGCGGACTCCACCGGCCTGGCCGTGCACACGGACGGGGCGCTGTTGTCCGTCCGCTACGGCGTCACGCGGAAGGACCAGCTGGTCCAGGCGGTCATGACGGTGGAGCGCGTGGGCAGCCGGGTGCTGGGCGTCATCCTCAACATCGTGCCCCCGCGTGGAGACATCGCTGCCGCCCACGGCTACGGGTACGAGTACGGCTACGACGTCGATCGCCGTCCGGGGACGCCGGGCTGAGGAGGTCCCGGGCGCAGGACCGGAGGAGCCCGGGCCGCCTCGCCCAGGTGCGCCGGACGGCCGGGAGCCCGGGGACCCCGGGCCGCTGAGACCCACCTCGACAGGATGGTCGGATGCCCCGCCACTGCTCCCCCGAGCCGGTCTTCACCGTCCTCGTCGTGTGCACGGGCAACATCTGCCGGTCCCCGCTCGCCGAACGCCTCGGACGGGCCTATCTCGACGAGCGGCTTGCCGGGCGTGCCGGTGAGGTCGAGCTGGGCAGCGCCGGGACCCGCGCGGTCGTGGGGGCGGCCATGCACCCGGACACCGCGCTCGTCCTGCGGGGCCTCGGCGGCGATCCCGCTGGGTTCCGGGCTCGCCAGGTCGTCGACGGCATGGTGATCGACGCGGACCTGACGCTCACGATGACCCGGGCGCACCGACGGGAGGTCCTCGCCCTGGCGCCCCGAGCCCTGGCCCGCACCTACACCCTGCGCGAGGCCGCCGACCTCATCCGGATCGCCGGTACGGGCACGGACGTCCCGGACCGGACGCCGGCCGATCGGGCGCGGCGGCTCGTCTCGCGATTGAACGCCGCCAGGTCGCGCCGCCACTCGGGGCCGGAGGACGACGTCCAGGACCCGGTCGGGCTCTCCCTCGAAGTGCACCTCGAGGTCGGTGAGAGCGTCGCCGCAGCCCTCATCCCGCTGCTGGACTTCCTGACCGGTCCTCCCGCTTCCTGACGTGGCCCCGCCGGCGCTCCTCGCGCGGAGGCGCCGCGGCGGGTGCGGCGGACTCAGACGGCGGCGCGGCGCATGCGCGCGACCGTCGGCGTCACGCCGCACAGGGCGGACGCCGCGACGAGTGAGCCGTGCTCGGTGAGGAAGACGTCGAGCGCCAGCCAGGTGGCGCCCAGGAGGAAGGTCACCTCTCGATCCTCGGCCGGAGGCGTCGGCGGCTCGCCCACGCGCGGGGTGTCCGTGTTCCCTGGGACGCAGGTGGTCCCCGCGCCGGACGAGGCGACTCAGCCCAGAACCAGCCGCCCCAGCGGCAACTCGTCGAACAGGACGTCCGCAAGCGCCCGAACGGATCCGGCGACGCGGACGGCGACCGCATCGTGCACGGCGTCGTCCTGTCCCATCGGATCCGGGATGTCGTCGCTGACCCGACCGGGCCGCCGGGCGCGGGCTCCGGCCAGACGGAGACCGAGCTCCGCCGCCCGCAGGGCCGGCGGGAGGGATGTCAGGCCGGCCAGGTCCGCGAGGGGCAGGAGTCCCGCGGCCTCTGCCAGCGTGAACGTGCGGCGAAGACCGCGAGGTGCGAGTTCGAGGACGGTCCGGCGGTGCTGGCGGGTCATCGTCAGCACCAAGTCCGCTCGTTGCACCGAACCAGCTGTCAGGCGCCGGCTGGTGAAGCCCGTGGGGTCGCCGCCCAGTTGCTCGAGAGCCCGAGCGCTGGCGCGGTGCATCGGTCTCCCCGGCGTGGCCGCCACGCCGGCGCTGGAGACCTCGAGGTGTTCCACGAGGTCACCCACCCATCCGGTGAGCAGGCGTTCGGCTACCGCAGAGCGACAGATGTTGCCCGTGCAGACGAAGAGCAGATGCATCAGCGCGGTACGTCAGGCAGCGCCTGGCCGGTGAACTCGTCGGCGTTCTGCGCCAGCGAGTCGTTGCGCAGGTAGGCCCACATGCGCTCGCCGGTGACCTCGTCGAGGTAGACGACGCTCGCCGGTCCCTCCATGCCGGTGCCGAGCACGGGCGCGGTGAACGACTGCACGTTCTCCGGCCGCAGGCTGCGCAGCGAGTAGGCGAGGCCCAGCAGATCGCCGTTGCCGAGGGTGTCGTCGACGGCGACGGCGCTGGTCACCGACAGCAGCGCGGCGTCGAGGCGGCCCGGGTCGGTCAGCGTGCCGGAGCTGAACAGCTGGGTGAACACCGCCTCGAGGTACTGCTGCTGGCGGCGGACCCGGTCGAAGTCGCCGCCGGGCAGGCCGTAGCGCTGGCCGAGGTACCAGCGGGCCCGGTCGCCGTCGAGGTGGTTGACCCCGGCCGGGAAGGTGTACGGCCCGTTGCTGGTGGTCTCGGCGACGACGACGTCGACCCCGCCGAGGTCGTCGGTGACGGCGATGATCCCCTCGAAGTCGATCGCCACGTAGTGGTCGATGCGGACCTGCGTGAGCTGCTCGACGGTCTGGATCAGCAGCGGGGGGCCGCCGTAGGCGTAGGCGGCGTTGATCTTGTCGCGTCCGTGGCCGGGGATGTCGACCCAGGAGTCGCGGGGGATCGAGATCAGCTGCGCGTGCTGCCGGTCGCCGGTGAAGCGGGCGATCATGATCGCGTCGGAGCGGCCACCGGAGGCGATGCCCTCGTCGGCGCTGCCGCGGCTGTCGGTGCCGACCAGCAGGAAGGTGACCGGCTCGGCGCCCGCGGGCCGCGCCGGGGTGGCGGGCGCCGGGCGCGCCTCCTCGTCGAGGTCGGCGAAGACGTCGGCGACGCGGTCGATGTTGCCGCCGTAGCGGTCGGTCAGGTACCACAGCCCACCGCCGACCAGCGCGACCAGCAGCACGACGAGCACGGTCAGGGCGACGAGGAACCGCCGCAGTCCCCGACGGCGGCGGGGCGTCACCGGCGCGGCCGGTTCGTCGGTGAGCAGCGTCGACCCGCTCGGTGCCTCGTCGGCCATGACCCACCCCCGTGACGGTCCGTCACGGCCGAGGCTACGTCCGCGAGCGCCCGAGCGTGAGCCTGCTCCCACTCCTCGGGGTGAGGTCACGCACCGTGGACGCACCTGTTCCCCCACCTCCTCCGATCGGGCACCATCGGCCGCGTGTTCCCCGTCCCGTCGACGACGCCCGTCCGCGAGTCCCGGCTCCGGCGCCACTGGCACCGGTTCCGCTGGGTGGGGGAGGACGCCTTCAGCGGCGCCAGCCTCTACGCGTGCCGGTGCGGCGTCGTCCGCCCGGCGATCTAGGCGGGTCACCGGGACGGGTCCTGCACAGGCGCCGGGCCCGGCGCCGTGATGCACTTCGACGGCGAAGTGTCGGCTCGGACGTGAGGAGGCGCCGGTGCGCATCTCGGTGATCGGCTGCGGCTACCTCGGTGCCGTCCACGCGGCATCCATGGTGGAACTGGGCCACGAGGTCGTCGGCATCGACGTCGACCAGCGCAAGATCGCCGCGCTGTGCGAGGGGCGCGCGCCGTTCTACGAGCCGGACTTCGAGTCCCTCCTGCAGCACGCGCTGGACTCCGGGCGGCTGCGCTTCAGCACCGACGTCGCCGACGCGGCCGGGGCGCAAGTGCACTTCGTCTGCGTCGGCACGCCGCAGCGGCACGGCGAGTACGCCGCCGACCTCCGCTTCGTCCGCGCGGCCACCGAGTCGCTGCTGCAGGTAGTCGAGCCCGGCGACCTCGTCGTCGGCAAGTCCACCGTGCCGGTCGGGACGGCGGCCGAGCTCGCGGCCATGTTCTCCGAGAAGGTCCCCGGCTCGCTGGTCGCCTGGAACCCGGAGTTCCTGCGGGAGGGGTTCGCGGTCCGGGACACGCTGCACCCGGACCGGCTGGTGTACGGGCTGCCGGCCGACGGGGACGGTGCGGTGGCCGAGCGGCTGCTGGACGAGGTGTACGCGCCGATCGTGGCCCGGGGCACGCCGAAGGTGACCACCGACTACGCCACCGCGGAGATGGTGAAGACCGCGGCGAACTCGTTCCTGGCCACGAAGATCTCCTTCATCAACGCGATGGCCGAGCTGTGCGAGGCCACCGGTGCGGACGTGAAGCTGCTGGCCGATGCGATCGGTTACGACGACCGGATCGGGCGGAAGTTCCTCAACGCCGGGCTGGGGTTCGGCGGCGGGTGTCTGCCCAAGGACATCCGGGCGTTCATGGCCCGGGCCGGGGAGCTGGGGGCGGACCAGGCGCTGACGTTCCTGCGCGAGGTGGACAACATCAACATGCGCCGGCGGATCCGGATGGTGGAGCTGGCCCGCGAGGTGCTCGACGGGTCGCTGCTGGGCAAGCGGGTGGCGGTGCTGGGGGCGGCGTTCAAGCCCGACTCCGACGACATCCGCGACAGCCCGGCGCTCAACGTCGCCGCCCAGCTGCAACTGCAGGGCGCCGTCGTGCGGGTGACCGACCCGGCGGCGATCGAGAACAGCCGGCGCGAGTGGCCGCACCTGGACTTCGCGGCGACGCCGGAGGAGGCCGCCGAGCGCGCCGACGCCGTCCTGGTCCTCACCGAGTGGCGCGAGTACCGCGAGCTCGACCCGGTCGCCTTCGGGAAGGTGGTGAGGGCCAAGCGGGTGCTCGACGGGCGAAACGCCCTGGACCGCGAGGCCTGGACCGCCGCCGGCTGGACCTACCGCGCCCTGGGCCGCCGCGCCGGCTGAGCCGGCTCAGTACGCACCCGAGCCGCGGAGCACCGCGCCCGCGGTCTTCCACAGGATCATGAAGTCGAAGGCCAGCGACCAGTTCTCCACGTAGCGGACGTCGATGCGCACGGAGTCGTCCCACGACAGGTCCGAGCGGCCGCTGACCTGCCACAGCCCGGTGAGCCCGGGCTTGACCAGGAACCGGCGGTGCATGTCGACGCCGTACTGCTCGACCTCCCGGGCCAGCGGCGGTCGTGGGCCGACCAGCGACATGTCACCGCGCAGCACGTTGATCAGCTGCGGCAGCTCGTCGATCGAGTAGCGGCGCAGCACCCGCCCCACCCGGGTCACCCGCGGGTCGTGCCGCATCTTGAACAGGACGCCGTTGCCGTCGTCGGCGGTCGCCAGCTGCTCGACCAGCGCCGGCGCGTCCTGCACCATGCTGCGGAACTTGAGCATGGTGAAGGTCTCGCCGCACCGGCCGACCCGCTCCTGCCGGAAGAGCACCGGCCCGCGGCTGTCCAACCGCACCGCCAGGGCGACCGCGATGAGCACGGGGGACAGGAGCAGCAGTCCGAGGGCGGCCATCGACCGGTCGAAGATCTCCTTGGTCCACCGTCGGACGCCGGTGAGCTCCGGCCGCTCCATGTGCAGCAGAGGGAGCCCGGCGACCGGCCGGATGTGCACCCGCGGGCCCACGACGTCGGTGACGGCGGGCGCGAGCAGGAGCTCCGCGTCGGTGTCCTCGAGCTGCCAGCCGAGCCGGCGCAGGACCGCGCCGTGGATCTCCGGTCCGGGCAGCACGGCGACGGTGTCCACCTCGAAGGCGGAGACGACGTCGACGACGTCGGCCACGCCGCCGAGCACCGGCAGGCCGTTGAAGGCGTCCGCGGCGGAGGACTGCTCCCGCGTGGGCAGGCAGCACCCGATCACCTTGTAGCCCTGCTCCGGGCTGCGCTGCAGCTGCTCGTCGAGGGCGGCGACGGTCTCCCGCGACCCGACGAGGATCGTCGTCTGCAGGAAGTCACCGCGCTGGCGGGCCCGGCGCAGGTGGTGCCGGTGGGCCAGCCGCACCGCGAGCGTCAGCACCGTGGCCAGCGGAAGGGTGAGGACCACGAGGCCCCGCGCGACGTCGAGGTGCAGGCCCCACGAGACCGTGCCGACCAGGGCGAGGACGAGCACGGCCGCGCCGATCACCCGGCGGTACTCTTCGACGCCGATCCAGAGGAACCGTTCCTCGTAGGCCCGGGCCAGCAGCATGACGGGCACCCAGACGAGCGGCAGGACCAGCACGGACCAGCCGGGCGGGCGCGGGCCCTCGGCCGCGAAGACGTCGAACCAGAGCAGGTAGCCGGCCCCCGCCGCGACGGCGGCGGCCGCCGCGTCGAGGACCGCGGTGCGGCGGACGTAGCGCGCCCGCCAGGCCCGCCGTGCGGCGGTCCCCTCCCCGCGGAGACCGGGCGCGAACAGCTCCCAGCCGTTCGCCGGCGGTGGCGCGGCACTCCTGCGTCTCGGGCTCGAGACACTCGTGGCGGACATGGCCTCACTCCCCGTGGTCCCCGTTCAGCGGACGTCAGAGGCGACACGCCCGCGCCGGGCCATTGCGCCACGGAATCCGGAACCGCACCACTTGGCCACTGGCCAGGGGATATCCGCTGGGCGCGGCCCCGACACGCCGCGACCGGGGTGGTACGGGGAGGAGTCGACCGGTCAGGCGACCGGGTGATGTCCCCGGGCAGGTGTCAGGTGGCGGGGCCGCCCGGAGCCGCGGCGGCACGGAGGTCGTCCTCGAGGCCGGCCAGCACGTCGTCGACCTCGCGGCGGAGGTCGGGGCCGACCTCGGCGTCGACGGTGTCGGCCAGGCGGATGCCGCGGCCGACCACCAGCGCGAAGGCCGTCGCCAGGGCGAGCCAGCCCAGTCCGATGATCACGAGTGCGGTCACGGGTCATTCGTAGGGGTGCCGGCTCCCCGCGCTGCCCGGGACGCGCGGGCAGAAATTGCCGAGAGCGGCGTCGTCCGGAGTGGAACGGCGGCAGGAGGCGACTCCCGTCCCGCGCGTCCCACCTGCCCCGGACGGGTGACGGAGGGGTCACGTCCGGGCCGGATCCTGCCGATGACGCACGCGTGTGGACGTGGATCGTCGGCGGGCTCGCCGCGTGGCTGCTGGTCGCCGTCGTGTTCGGGGTGGTGCTCGGCAAGGGCATCCGCCTCGCCGACCGCCCGTCGACCGCCGGTGCGCTGGCTCCGGCGGCCCGGGGCGCGCGCCGCCGACTGCCCCTCCCGCCGGTCGGGATCGCCCTCGCCCTGCTCGCCGTCGCACTCGAGGCCGTCGGCTACGCCCTGCGGCTGAGCGGCGCCCGCGGCCAGCTCGCGCAGACCCTGTCGATGGACGCGCCGTTCTCCCTGCCGCGGCTCTACGTGGCGGCCCTCTTCGGTGCGGCCGCGCTCGCCGCCGTCGCCGGTGCCGCCCGCAACCCGGGCCGGCGCACCTGGTGGCTGGCGGTCGGCGCCGTCACCGCCGGCATCGCCACGGTCAAGGCCGGTGGCACCGTGCACGTGACCGCCATGCAGACGCTGTCGGCCCGGACCTCCGAGGCCACCGCCACCGTGGTGAGCGTCGCGCTGGCCGTCGGCGTGCTGGCCGTCCTCGCGTTCGTCAGCCGCGCCGAGCGCCGTGACCGCCGCCGGGTCCTCTCGGCCTTCGCGGCGTACGCGGCCGCCTCGGTCGGCCTGTCGGCCGTCTCGGGCGCCGTCGGCAGCGGGCTCTACGCGATGGCGACCTTCGTCGAGGAGTCGGGGGAGGCGCTCGGTGGCGTCGCGGTGCTGATGGCCGTGCTCATCGGCGTCGCGCCCAGGCTGGTGCTGCCGGCCACGGCCCTGCGCCGTCGCGACGACGCGCTCTCCCTCGAGGCGCCCGCCGTGCGGGCCCCCGCGCCGCAGGACTGACTCAGCGCAGGACCAGCGGCCGGCGCGGCGTCGGCAGGGTGTCCCGGCCGCGGACCCCGCGGTCGACGACGTCGGCGCGGCGCAGCGCCGATCCCAGCAGGAACCCGAGCGGGAGACTCAGCGCCACCCAGACCAGGCAGACGACTGCGACGACCACGGTCACTCCTCGTCGAACGACCAGTCCCCCCGAGCCCCGGTGGCTCTGTGAGAGCGCTGCCCCGGAGAGGGCGTCCGCAAACCCGCCGCGGCGTCGCGTTCCGCGACCGGCACCGGTCCTGAGCGTGGCGACGCCCCGTGATCCCCGGCGCGCAACGTGGGAGTGCGCTTGTCGCTCCTGCCCGGCACGGGTCAGCATGCAGGCGTCGATCGCGCCGGTGACGGTCGTCACCCCGCGTTCCTCCAGCCGGCCCGGCAGGCTCCGAGGTGACCGATGAACGCCTACGTCGTCATCGGGTTGCTCTGGTTCCCGGTCACCGCCCTCCTCGCGCTGGCGATCGGCCGCGCCTTCCGCGCCGCCGACCGGTGCGACGACCGCTGCCCGCCGTCGCGGGCTCCCGTGACGCGGCACCCCCTCGCCGGCACCGACGACGACCTCCCCGTCACCGTCGACGCCGACACGCTCACCTGGTGGTACGAGCTCGAGAGCCCCGATCGCGACCGGCGCCGCGACGACGCCTGACCCCGCACCGGGTCACGCTCCCGTCGAGCGCACCGCGCGGACGAGCGCGCGCAGGTCCAGCAGCGGGGACCACTCGCGGACGTAGCGCTCGGCCACGGCGCGCTCGTCGCCGCTCCCGAGCGCGCCGGGCAGGTGGCGCAGGCCGACCAGGCCCGGCCGCAGCAGCAGGCGCACGTCGCCGTCGGGCCGGTCGTCCCCGTCAGGGGACACGGCCCGCGGGCCGACCAGCGCCATGTCGCCGCGCAGCACGTTGACCAGCTGCAGCAGCTCGTCGAGACAGGTGCGCCGGACCAGCTCGCGGACCGGGCTGCTCCCGTGCCCCGCAGGAGGCAGCGTGCGCAGGCGCAGCACCGCGAACGGCCGCCGCCCGCGACCGGCGACGGGACGGCGGTCGAGCAGCGGGCCGTCGTCGGTGCCCCAGATGACGAGCGCGACGAGCAGCAGCCACGGGATCGTGCAGACGAGCAGGACCGCCGCGAGCAGCCGGTCCAGGACGGACTTCAGCAGGGCGGGGCCGGGGGAGGCCAGGGCGGCGGACCGGCTCCCGGGGGCGAGCGGCACGGT
The DNA here is from genome assembly GCF_054049975.1 of Geodermatophilus sp. SYSU D01119. Taxonomy (NCBI): domain Bacteria; kingdom Bacillati; phylum Actinomycetota; class Actinomycetes; order Geodermatophilales; family Geodermatophilaceae; genus Geodermatophilus; species Geodermatophilus sp. SYSU D01119. The sequence continues at coordinate 121,700 of NZ_JBJGYL010000013.1, forward strand.
CAGCACCCCCCGGTGCGGCGGGCGGGGACGGACGGGTCAGGAGGGCGGGCGGGCGCGCCCGGGGTCGTGCGCATGGGTCGGGTCCTCGGGGAACGCGGCTGGGCGCCGCAGGGCGGGTACGGACGGCGGCGGGGCGGGCGCACGAGGGCGTGCGCCGGCCGGGGCCGCTCAGTCCGGCCGCGTCGCCGGGTCGCCGGCCCGGCTCGCCACGACGCCCGCGGCCCCGGGAACGCCGGTGCGGCAGGCCGTCGGGTCGTCGGCGGTCCAGCCGCCGGCGAGGGTCGCCGCCGTCGCGTCGGAGCCGCCGCGCTGGCGCTCGTCGGAGCCGGAGGCCGTGGTGCCACAGCCCGCCGAGCCGACCTGGCCCGGAGCGGGCACCGGCGGTGGCGGCGGCGCCACGGGACGCGGAGGAGCTGCGGGCGCTCCGGGAGGTGGCGGTGCGGTGCCGCCCGTCCCCGCGGTCAGCGCGGGCACGGGCGCGTCCGGCCCGTCCCCGGAGGGCGCGACGGTGGTGGCCCGCGACGCGGCGGGCCCGGCCGACGGGGGCCCGCGGCCGGAGACGGTCGCGGGCCGGGCCGCCGTCGCGGCGCCGCAGGTGCCGACGACGTGCGCGCCGTCCGCCTCGCTGTCCGCCGAGGCGGGCTCGGCGGCGCCGGGAGCGTCGGACGCCTCCTGCGCGGCCTCGGCCGACGGGCCGGGCTCCTCGGCGGGCGCGGTCTCCGGCTCCGCCGCGGTCGCCCCCGGCTCGGTGGGCACCTCCGCGGCGGGCTCCGCCGGCGCCGGCTCCGCGGGGGCGTCCTCGGTCGGCGTCCCCTCCACCGGGGGCTCGGCGGCCGGTGTCTCCGCAGGGACCTCCGGAACGGGCGCCGGCTCGCTGCCCGTGCCGTCGGGGAGGGGGACCACGGGCACCGGGTCGGGGGTGGCCGTGACCGGCTCGACCACGACCGGCTCGACCACGACCGGCTCGACCGGCTCGGCCTCGACCGGCGGGCTCACCACGGGCGCCGGCGGCCGCGGCGGGGCGACCGGTGCCGGAGCCGGCGCGGGCGGGGGAGGCCGGGGGGCCGGCGGCGGCGCGGGGCCCTCCTCCGGCTCGTCCGCGGGAGGCGGGGGAGCGGGCGCGGGAGGAGGCGGCGCGGCCGGCTCGGGTTCGGGCTCCGGCGCCGGGGCGGGCTCCGGCTCGGCGGCCGGCGCGGCCGCGCCGCCGTCGTCCGGCGCGGTCACCGGGGTGCCGCCGTCGGTGGCCGTCGGCGCGTCGGCGCGGGCGTCGGGAGCGAGCGCGGCCAGGACGATCCAGGCGGCCAGGGCCAGCGCGCAGGCCAGGACGAGGCGGAGGGGCCACGGCGCACGGCGCCGCCCGGTCGGCAGCCCGGGGCGGGCCGTGCCGATCGGCAGGGGGCCCACCGGCACCCGGCTCGTCACCCCGCGCACGCTCGGCGCTCCGGCGTCAGCCGTCAAGTGCCGCCGCCGTCGCCCTGACGCGACGCGCGGCGGTCGGTCACGGGCCGTGGTCACCCGCACGAGCAGGGTGCGGCGCGCGAGCCGGTCCCGGCGGCCGGGAGGTCAGTACGCTCGGCGCCCCCGTCCCGGCCGGTGACCCCCGGCCGGCCGCTGGAGAGGAGGCGGGCCGGGACGACCGGCCCACGCAGCATGCTCGCGTTGCTCGCTGACCACAGGGACCAGGCACGGACCCGGCTGCGGCCGGAGGTCTGGGACTACTACGAGGCCGGCTCCGGTGAGGAGGTCACCCTCGGCGAGGCCGAGGCCAGCTGGCGGGAGTTCCGGCTGCGGCCGCGCGTGCTGCGCGACGTCTCGCGGATCGACCTCACGACCACCCTGCTCGGCACGGAGCTCGCCTCGCCGTTCGTCGTCGCGCCGATGGCCTTCCACGCCCTCGCCCACGAGGACGCCGAGTGCGCCACCATCCGCGGCACCGGCGATGCGGGCAGCCTCACGGTCATCTCCACCCGGGCGTCCCGGACGATCGAGGAGATCGGCGCGGCGGCCACCGGTCCGTGGTGGTTCCAGGCCTACCTGATGCGCGACCGCGGCCTCACCGAGGCGCTGGTCCAGCGCGCCGCTGCCGCCGGGGCGCGCGCCGTCGTCCTCACCGTCGACACCCCGTACGTGGGCAGGAAGGACAAGGTGAGCGGCACCCGGATCGCCGTCCCCGACGACCAGTACCTGGTCAACCTCGCCCAGCACCTCGTCCCCGGGGCCGTCGGTCGCGAGTCGGCCGAGCAGGACCCGTCGATGACGCCGGACAGCATCGCCCGGCTCGCCGAGGTCGGCGGCCTGCCCGTCGTGGTCAAGGGCGTGCTCCGCGGCGACGAGGCGCGGCGCTGCGTCGACGCCGGCGCCGCGGGCGTGATCGTCTCCAACCACGGCGGCCGTCAGCTCGACCGCGCCGTCCCCAGCGCGCACGCCCTGCCCGAGGTGCTCGACGCCGTCGGCGGTGAGGTGCCCGTCCTGGTCGACGGCGGGATCCGCAGCGGCACCGACGCGCTCGTGGCCCTGGCCACCGGCGCCGACGCCGTGCTCGTGGGCCGCCCCGTGCTCTGGGCCCTCGCCGCCGGCGGGGTGCCCGCGGTCACCGCGTCGCTGCAGGCGCTGACCGCGCACCTGCAGCACGTCCTGGCCGTGGCAGGCGCCACCTGCCCCGGCGACCTCGACCCGAGCATGGTGGTGCGGACCCGGGCCTAGGCGTCCGCCCGGGCCCGGGCGCTCAGCGCAGGCGGTCGCGCACCAGGTCGCGCACGCCCTCCCAGAAGCCCAGGCCCCAGCCGACCTGCATCGCGACCAGCGCGGCCGGCACGGCGCGGCGGTCGGCGCCCTCGGGCGCGGTGCGCGCGATCGCCACGGAGGCCGCGCCGACCGCCAGCGCGTACGGCGCGACGGCGGCCGCCGCCAGGCCCGGACGGCGCACCGCCACACCGGCGGCGAGCGCCAGCCAGGCCACCAGCGCCGGCGGGGCCAGGTGCCGCGGGCTCACGCCCTCGGGGTGGCGCAGCGCGACCGCGGGCTTCCCGCGGCCGTAGCGCCGGTACTGCCGCCACAGGTCGCCGATCGTCTCGCGGACGTTCCAGGCGATCTCCAGCCGCGGGTCGAACAGCAGCTCGCCGTGGGCGCGGGCCCGCTGGTCGAACTCGAAGTCCTCGTTGTTGGCGATCCGCTCGTCCCAGCCCTCGAGCTCCCGCACCAGCGCGAGCGGGTAGGCGCCGAAGGGCACGTGGTCGACGACGGTCTCCTCGGTGCCCCAGTGGTAGACCGAGCCGCCGACGGCGAGCTTGGAGTTGAGCACCGCGGCGATCGCCCGGCCGACGGGGGAGCGGCCGACGGCGGCCTTGCGCCCGCCCACGCCGGCCCAGCGGCCCTCGGCGAGCCGGGCGACGGCGTGCGCCACGTAGCCCTGCGGGATGGTCGAGTGGGCGTCGACGCGCACCAGCCACGTGCCGCGGGCGGCCGCGACGGCGGCGTTCAGGCTCGCCGGGATCGACGCCACCGGGTTGGACACGACGACGACGCGCGGGTCGGCGGCGGCGCGGGCGTGCAGCAGCTCGGTGGTGCCGTCGGTCGAGCCGTTGTCGACGACGACGACCTCGAGGTCCACGCCCTCCTGGGAGAGCACCGAGTCCAGGCAGGCGTCGATCGTGGCGACCTCGTCGCGGGCCGGGACCACCACGGTGACCTCGGGTGCCGCCGTGGCCGGGCCGGCGGGGGCGGCCTCGGGGCGCGGTCCTGCAGCGGGTGCCATGCCTGTTCCTCCACTCGTGCGGACCGGGCCGTTCGGTCACCGTCCGTGACGAGGAGGTTAGCGGGTGGGCGGGCGGTCCCGGGGTCCCTCGGACGTGGCCTCGTCACGCGGACGGAGAGTGACCTGCACAACAGGTGACGGATGGACCTACGACACTCGGGGTACGCGCTCCGGCCAGGCGTGGACGGCCGGTAGCTGAATCGGGTTGACCACGAGGGGTGACGAATCACCGGAGAGGGACACAGGAGTTCCGCTCCCACTCACACGGACGTGGACGAGTGCCCGTGCTGACACTCGGTAGCCGTTAGCGTCACCCTCCGGTGCGTGAGACCACCGGTGCGGCTGGGGCGAGGGGCCCCGGCCGAGAGGGGAGCAGGAGGCACATGACGGCGACACCGCGTGAGTTCGGGACGCAGCCGTTCGACCTCCCGCTCGGGCCACCGCCCGCCGGCTCCGACGCGCCGGTCGCGGCGACCCCCGACCCCGACGTCGTCCAGGCGACGACGCTGCCGCCGGTCCCCGCCGTCCGGTCCCGGGAGAGCGCCGCGCCGCTGGACTCCGCGGCGCGCTTCGGCGTCCGGCCGCTGCTGCTGGGCCTCGACCTGCTGGCCGTGGCCGTGGGCCTGGTCGGCGCCGAGCTGGTCGGCCGCGGGCTCGGCGACGACTTCCCCGCGCGCAAGACGGCCGCCTTCGCCGGCGTCCTGCTGCTCGCCCTGGCGCAGGCCGGGCTGTACCGCTCCCGCCTGGCCCTGTCGGTGCTCGACGACCTGCCCGCCCTCGCCGGCCGGTGGACCGTCGCCGCCGGCATCGCGGTGCTCGGCCAGGTGCTGTGGTCCAACGCGCTGTGGCAGGACTACATCATCGACTGGCAGTTCCTCTGGGGCGCCCTCGCCATCGGCGTCCTGCTCGTCCTGCTCCGGGCGGTCGGCTACGCCGTGGTCCGGAAGCTGCGCCGCCGTCGGCTGGTCGTGCACCGGACGCTCATCGTCGGCGCCGGGCGGGTCGGGCACCAGGTGGCCGACATCCTGCGCGACCACCCCGAGTACGGCCTGCACCCGGTCGGCTTCCTCGACGCCGACCCCCGCTACCTCGCCGGCCCCGCCGGCCTGCCCGTGCTCGGCACGCCGGCCGACCTCCCCGAGGAGCTCCGGGACGGGCGCGTGCACAACGTCGTCGTCGCCTTCTCCTCGATGAAGGAGTCGGAGATGGTGAAGCTGATCCGCACGTGCGACCGGTACCGCTGCGAGCTCTTCGTCGTCCCCCGGCTGTTCGAGCTGCACCACGTCGACGACGACATGGACACCGCCTGGGGCCTGCCGCTGGTCCGGCTGCGGCGCTCCACCTACCGCAGCCCCGCGTGGCGGGTGAAGCGGATGGTCGACGTCGCCGCCTCCGGGTTCGCGGTCGCCGTCCTCGCGCCGCTGCTCGGCCTCATCGCGCTCGCCGTCCGCCTCGACAGCGGCCCCGGGATCCTGTTCCGGCAGGAGCGGGTCGGCGTCGACGGCCGCACCTTCCAGGTGCTGAAGTTCCGGTCGATGCGCGCCACCGCGACGGAGTCGGCGACCACCTGGAACATCGCCCGCGACCCCCGGGTCACCCGGGTGGGCCGCTTCCTGCGCAAGACCTCGCTCGACGAGCTGCCGCAGCTGTTCAACATCCTGCGCGGCGACATGAGCATCGTCGGCCCGCGCCCCGAGCGGCCGCACTTCGTCGAGGAGTTCCGGAGCGCCTACCCGAGCTACGAGGCACGCCACCGCGTGCCCTCGGGGCTCACCGGATGGGCACAGGTGCACGGCCTGCGCGGCGACACCTCGATCGCCGACCGGGCCCGCTTCGACAACTACTACATCGAGAACTGGTCGCTCTGGCTCGACCTGAAGATCATCCTCCGGACCTTCAGCTCGGTCTTCCGCGGCGCCGGCGGCTGAGTCCGCCCCGACGTCCCGTCCCTCCCACGCCGGTCGCTCCCGACCGGCGTGGGAGGCGTGCCGTGCGCGCCGTCCACGGCCTCGCGCCGGCGCATCACCCGGCCGGGGTCACACGACCGTGGAACGAGCGCCGAGCGGGTTCCGCGCCCGCTCCGTTCCCCTTAGCCTCGCTCGCGATCCCAGCCTCACCAGGAGTAGCCACATGACCGAGAAGGTCGACGTCCCCACGTCCGAGATCCCCGTCGTCATCCTCTGCGGCGGCATGGGCACGCGCCTGCGCGAGGCGTCCGAGCAGCTGCCCAAGGGCCTGGTCGACATCGGCGGCCGGCCGGTGCTCTGGCACATCATGAAGACCTACAGCCACCACGGGTTCCGGCGCTTCGTCCTCTGCCTCGGCTACAAGGGCGACATGATCAAGCAGTACTTCGTCGACCACCGCGCGCGGATGAACGACTTCACGCTCAAGATGCGCGGTGACCACGACCTCGAGTTCCACACCAACGTGGCCGAGGAGGACTGGGAGATCACCTTCGCCGAGACCGGCCTGACGACGGCGACCGGCGCCCGCATCGCCCGGGTGGCGCAGTACCTCGACGCCCCGCGCTTCGCCCTCACCTACGGCGACGGCGTCGGCGCGGTCGACCTCACCGCCGAGCTCAAGGCCCACATGGCCTCGGACAAGCTCGCCACCCTCACCGGCGTGCACCCCAGCGGCCGCTACGGCGAGATCGTCATCGACGGCGACGACGTCACCGCCTTCAACGAGAAGCAGCCGCAGACCGGCTTCATCAACGGCGGCTTCTTCCTCTTCGAGCGCCCCTTCGTCGACGAGTACCTCGACGCGGACGCCACCGACGAGATGCTCGAGCACTCGCCCCTGCAGCGGCTGGCCCGCGACGGCCGGCTGGGCATCTACCGCCACGAGGGCTTCTGGATGGGCATGGACACCTTCCGCGACTGGAAGGAGCTCAACGGCCTCTGGGACGACGGCAAGGCGGAGTGGAAGGTCTGGCAGGACTGACCCCGCCCGGGGGGGGGGGGGGGGGCCCCGGCCGCGCCCGCCCGGCCCGGGCCGGCGGCCCCGGCCCCCCCCACCCCCACCCACCGCACCCACCCCGCC
>NZ_JBJGYL010000014.1:0-112251 GCF_054049975.1 Geodermatophilus sp. SYSU D01119
GCCCGACCTCGCGCTGCGGGGCGAGGTCGGGCACCGCGCGGGCGCGTGACCCTGCTCCCACGCACGCAGGGACAGCGCGACGACGTCGGTCACGTCGGTGTCCTCGAGGTGCCGGATGACGACGGCCACGCGATCAGGCCGGCACGGGCGTCAACCGGGTTCGTCGTCGGGCGGGGGCGGGAGCTCGTCGTCGTCGGGCTCGGGCGGCAGGTCGTCGGGCAGGTCGTCGGCGGCGGCCCGGCCGGTGACCAGGGCGAGCAGGCCGGCCTCGTCGAGCAGGTCGACCGGGCGCACGGTGACCCCGGCGGAGACGTGGTGGAAGCCGGCGCTGACCCGCTCGACCGGCACGCCGGCCAGCCGCGACCAGCCCAGCCGGTAGGCGGCCAGCTGCACCGCGGCGGCCGACAGCTCCGGACCCGACGGCGGCGGGCCGGTCTTCCAGTCGACCACCTCGAAGCCGTTGTCGGCGTCGCCGAAGACGGCGTCGATCCGCCCGCGCAGGGTCAGCGGACCGAGCGGCGTCTCGAAGGGCACCTCCACCTCGACCGGCTGCCGCTCGGCCCACGGGCTGGACAGGAACGCCTGCTGCAGCTGGGCGAGCGCGCCGTCGGGGGGCGCCGACTCGTCGCCGGAGCCGGGCAGCTCGTCGAGGTCGAGCAGCCGGGCGGCGCCGAAGCGCTCCTCCAGCCAGGCGTGGAACGCGGTGCCGCGGCGGGCCAGCGGCGCGGGCGCGGCGGGCATCGGCCGGCGCAGGCGACGGGCGAGCTCGGCCGGGTCGCGGCGCAGCGTGACCAGCTCCGACACCGACAGGTGCGACGGCAGCGGCACCTCGACCGTGGGCCGCGCGGTGCGCCGCCGCTCGCGCAGCAGCAGGTCCGCGTCGCGCACCCAGCGCTCCACCTCGGGGTCGGCGGTGCCGAGCGCCGCGGCGGGGTCGAGCGGGTGCGGCGCGGCGCCGGCCACCAGCTCGGCGGCGGCGGTGAGCGCGCGGCGCCGGGGCGCGGAGAGCGGGTCGGCGGGCCACACGCCGACCGGCCACTCCTCCAGCGCCGGGTTGGTGGCGCCGTCCTCGGGCCGCTCGGCCCAGGCGACGACGACGCCGGCCCCTGCGGCGCACGCCCGGCGGACGGTGTCGAGCAGCACCGACGGGCCGTTGGGCTTGACGCCCTCCCGCCACCAGCTGCCCGAGCACACGAGCAGGTGCTTGGCGCGGGTGACCGCCACGTAGCCCAGCCGGATCTCCTCGGCCTCGCCGAAGCGCTTCCACTCCTCGACGTAGTCCTCGAGCGCGGCGCGCACCGCCGCCTGGTCGCCGGAGCCGGGCACCGGCAGGCGCAGCTGCGGCAGCTCCTCGCGGTCGGTGAGGCGCAGGTCGACCGGCACGGCGCCCGGGTCCTTCACCCACGAGTCGGCGGTGTCGGTGCGCGCGGGGAACTGGTCGGCGGTCATGCCGGGCACCGCGACGACGTCCCACTCCAGGCCTTTCGCGGAGTGGCCGGTGAGCAGCTGGATCGACTCCGGGTCGACGGCGACCTCGCCGGGCTCCAGGCCGCGCTCGCGCTCCTCGGCGTCCTTCAGGTAGCCGAGGAACGCCGGCAGCGAGGGCAGCTCGGCCAGCTCGGTGAACTCCGCGGCGACGGCGTGCAGCGCGTCAAGGTGCGCCCGGGCGGCGCCGGGGCTCACCCCGGGCACGCTGGCCAGCTCGGTCTCCAGGCCGAGGACGCGGGCGACGTCGTCGACCATGTCGGGCAGCGACTCCCCCAGCCGGCCGCGCAGGTGCGCCAGCTCCGCGCCGAGCCGGCGCAGCCGCCGGTACGCGGCGGGCGAGTAGGCCGCCGGGTCGCCCAGGTCGTCGAGGGCCTCGACGATGCTGCCGCGCTCCGACGGCCTGGCCGCCGCGTCCTCGTCGGTGTCGCGGGCCGGGCGGCGGCCGTGCACCAGCGCGCGGGCCCGGGACTCCAGCGCGGCGAGGTCGCGCGGGCCGATCCGCCAGCGCGCGCCGGTGAGCAGCCGGCCGAGCGCGTCGCCGGCGGTGGGGTCGACCAGCACGGTGAGCGTGGCGACGACGTCGGACACCTCGGGCACCTCGAGCAGCCCGCCGAGGCCGACGACGGTGACCGGCAGCCCGCGGGCGCGCAGCGCGGCGGCGATGCCGGGCAGCTGCTTGCGGGTGCGCACGAGCACCGCGGTGGTGGGCGGGCGGCCGTCGGCGCGCGGCGGCACGTCCGGGTCCTCGCCGCGCCAGCAGGCGGCCAGCCGGTCGGCCAGCGCCTCGGTCTCCTCGGCCACGGTCGCGTAGAGCCCGGCGGTGACCAGGCCCCGCCCGGCCCCGGGGGCGGGCGCGAGGTCGGGCAGCGGCACCTCCGGGGCGGGCAGCATCCCGGCGACGGCGTTGGCGACGTCGAGCACCGCGCCGTCGTTGCGCCAGCTGGTGGCGAGGGTGAGCCGCTGCGCCTCCCGGCCGCGGAGGCCGGGGAAGGTGCGGGCGAAGCGCTCGATCGTGCCGGCCGAGGCGCCGCGCCAGCCGTAGATGGACTGCCGCGGGTCGCCGACGGCCAGCACCGCGTGCCCGCTGGTGCGGCCGAACAGCGCCTCGAGCATGCGCAGCTGGCCGACGCTGGTGTCCTGGTACTCGTCGAGCAGCACGATCCGCCAGCGCGCCCGCTCCCGGCGCCCGACCTCCGGCGCGCTGACGGCCACCTTCGCCGCCAGGGCCACCTGGTCGGAGTGGTCGATGGCGCCGGCGGCCCTCTTGCGCCCCTCGAACGCCTCGACCAGCGGCAGCAGCGCCACCCGGGCCCGCTGCCGGGCGAGCATCTCCAGCACGGGCGCGTACGGGCCGCGCTTGCCCTTCGCGTCGGGGTAGCCGGCGACCTGCCGTTCCAGCCGCGCCGTCCAGGAGCGCAGCGCGTCGGCGGAGATGTCGTGCTCGCCGAGCTCGCCGGCCAGCGCCAGCACGTCCTCGACGGTGGTCAGCGGGGTGAGCGGGACGTCGGCCATGTCGCCGGTCCACTGCGACACCACCGACGCCGCCTGGCCCCAGCACATGGCCGGGCCGAGGACGCCCGCGCCGGGCTCGACGCCGATCCGCAACCCGTGCTCGCTGACCAGCGAGGCGGCGTAGCCGTGGTAGGTGGACACGGTGGGCATCGCGACGGCGAGCCGCTCCTTGAGCTCCGGGTCGGTGCCGGGGTGCCGCGCCAGCGCGCCGAGCCGGATGCGGATGCGCTCGTTGAGCTCGCTCGCGGCCTTGCGGGTGAAGGTCAGCCCGAGGATCGCGTCGGGCGCCACCAGTTCGTTGGCCACCAGCCAGCACACCCGGGCGGCCATCGTCTCGGTCTTGCCCGACCCGGCACCGGCGACGACGACCAGCGGCCGGTCGGCCGGCGCCGACACCACGCGCGCCTGCTCGTCGGACGGCGCGTACTTCAGCCCGCACCGCTCGGCGACCTCGGCCGGGGTGAGGAGGCGCCGCGGCTGCGCCGGCTCGGGCGCCCCGCCGAACAGGGCGTCGTCGAAGGCGAGCTGGTCCTCCGCCGGTGTCGACCGGCGGCTCACGCCGTGACCTGCCGGCCGCGCTCGTGCATCGGGCAGCTGCGGCGGGCCGGGCACCGTGAGCAGTGGCTGCCGGTGCGCACCTCGAAGGTGCCCGCGCCCATCCCCTCGCCCACCTCCGCGACGAGCTCGCCCGCCCACGTCTCCCCCACCGGAACGTCGGCCGGGATCGGGTCCTGCGCCTGCTCTTTGGCCTTCGCCCCGGACCCGACCTGCAGCAGCGCCGCCCCGCCGGGGGCGTCGCCGTGCTCGCCGAACGCGCCTGCGGCGACCGCCACCTGGTAGGCGGCGAGCTGGCCGTGCGTGTCGATGCCCTTGGCCTGGCTGCGGCCGGTCTTGAGGTCGACGACGACCAGCCGGCCGGAGGAGTCGCGCTCGAGCCGGTCGACCTGGCCGCGGATGCGCGCCCGGCCCACCGTGACGTCGAAGTCGGCCTCGGCGGCCAGCAGCTCGCGCCGGTTGGCGGCGTGCCAGCGCAGGAACCGGTCGAGCATGTCGCGAGCGGCCACGCGCTGCCGCTGGTCGGCCCAGCCGGGGCCGAGGTCGAGGGCGTCGAGCTCCTCGGCCAGCGCGGCCGGCGCGTCGGCGGCGGGCAGCCCCTCGGCCACCTGCTGCGCCACCGCGTGCACCGCCGAGCCGACCGTGCGGGTCGAGTCCGGCGAGGCCTCCGCACCGACCGCCCCGAGCACCCACTTGAGCGGGCAGCGCTGGAAGGTCTCGATCGCCGACGGGCGCACCCGCACCGGCTCGCCCTCGGGGACCAGCGGCGCGTCGTCGGACAGCGGCGCCAGGCCCCACCAGTCGGCCGGCGAGGCGCCGGGGACGCCCTCGTCGGCCAGCCGGCGCAGCACCGCGGCGGCCGCCGAGCGGCGGGCGGGCTCGGTCTGCGGGTCGCTGACCGTGCGCCGCAGGTCGGCGACCAGCGCGGGCAGCGTGAGCGAGCGGGGCAGCGGCGTCAGCGGGCGGCCCTCGTCGGGCGGGGCGGCGACGAGGTCGAGGAACCGCGAGGCGGTGGCGCCGGCGTCGGGGCCGTCGAGCGCGCCCTCCACCGCCGTGACCACCAGGCGCCTGCGGGCGCGGGTGCAGGCGACGTAGAACAGCCGCCGCTCCTCGGCCAGCATCTGGACGCGCCGGTCGACCGCCGCGCCGTCGATGCCCGCGACGCGCTCCACCAGCAGCTCGGTGCCCAGCAGCGTGCCGCGGTCGCGCAGGTCGGGCCAGATGCCCTCCTGCACACCGGCGACGCAGACGACGTCCCACTCCAGGCCCTTGGACGCGTGGGCGGTGAGCAGCCGGACGGCGTCGGCGGACGACTCGCGGCCCGCACCGGCGACGCCGGGCAGCTCCTGCGCCGCGAGGTGCTCGACGAACGCGCCGACGGTGGCCGAGGGCAGCCGGTCGACGAAGCCGGCGGCGGCGTCGAAGAGGGCGACGACGGCGTCGAGGTCGCGGTCGGCTCCCGCGCCCGCCGCCCCGCCCGCGGCGCTCGCCCGCGCCCACCGGCCGGCCAGCCCGCTGCGCTGCCACATCGCCCACAGCACGTCCTCGGCCGAGCCGTCGCGCGCCAGCGCCACGCGACCGGCGGCGAGCACGCCGGCGACCCTCCGGGCGGGCCGGGCGACGGCCTCCGGCAGCTCCTCGAGCAGCGCCTCGTCGGCGAGCGCCGCGGCCAGCGGCTCGCCGCGCTCGTCGGCGTCGACCCCGCGCTGGGCCTGCGCGATGCGCACCGCCCGGCGCAGCCGGCGCAGGTCGAGCACGGTGGCCCCGCCCAGCGGGGAGGTCAGCAGCGCCTCGGCGCCGGGCTCGTCGAGGTCGAGCGTGCCGGGCGCGGCGTCCCGCCGCGGCAGCAGCGCGCGCAGCGCGGCCAGCAGCGGCGCCACGGCCGGCTGGGCGGCCAGCGGGAGGTCGTCGGTGCCGACCTCCACCGGGACGCCGGCCGAGGTGAGCGCGCGGCGCAGCGGCCCGATGGCCAGCGCGGTGCGGACCACGACGGCCATCTCGCCCCACGGCACCTCGTCCACCAGGTGGGCCCGTCGCAGGGTGTCGGCGACGTAGGCGGCCTCCACCGACGCCGACCCGAAGACGTGCACCTCCGCGGCGCCCTCGTCGGCGCCGTCGACGGCGGCCAGCCGGCGGTGCTCCCACGGCCCGGGCAGCGCCTCGGCGACCCGGCGGCTCACCGCGAGCAGCGCCGGGCCCGACCGGCGGCACACGCCCAGCGAGACGCGCGGCGCGGGCTCCCCGCGGACGGTGCGGAAGGCGTCGGGGAACTCGACGATGCCGCGCGGCTCGGCACCGCGGAAGGCGTAGATGGCCTGGTCCGGGTCGCCGACCACGACCAGGTCGCCGCCACCGCCGGCCAGCAGCTGCAGCAGCTCGACCTGCGCGGGGTCGGTGTCCTGGTACTCGTCGACGAACAGCCAGCGGGCCCGCGCGCGCTCGGCGCGCAGCAGCTCGGGGTCGTCCTCCAGCTCGGCGATCGCCGCGCGGACCAGCTCGGCGGGGTCGTAGCCGGAGGCGTCACCGCCGCCGGCGGTGGAGAAGGCGGTGACCGCCTCGTACTGCTCGAGGAACGCCGCGGCGTGCAGCCACGCGTCGGTGCCGGTCTCGCGGCCCCAGGCGGCCAGCAGCTCGGGGTCCACACCGCGCTCGGTGGCCCGCAGCAGCAGGTCGCGCAGCTCCCCGCGGAAGCCGGCGGTGGCCAGCGCCGGCATCAGCTGGTCGGGCCAGCGGACCGCGCCCTCCCCCGCCAGGTCACCCCGCAGCAGCTCCGCGACCACGGCGTCCTGCTCGGCGGCGGTGAGCAGCCGCGGGGGCGCCTCCCCGCGCAGCAGCGCCGCCCGGCGGAGCACCCCGTAGGCGTAGGAGTGGAAGGTGCGGGCCAGCGGCTCGCGGATGGTGCGCGCCACCCGCGCGGTGACCCGGTCGCGCAGCTCGGCGGCGGCCCGACGGCTGAAGGTCAGGACGAGGATCTGCTCGGGGTCGACGCCGCGGTCGATCCGCGCGGCCACCGCCTCGACGATCGTCGTCGTCTTGCCCGTACCGGGACCGGCCAGGACGAGCAGCGGCCCGCCCGGGTGGTCGACGACGGCCTGCTGCGTCGGGTCCAGCCGCGGCCGCCGTGCCGGCGCGGCGGCCGGCTGCACGAGCCGGTAGACCGGCGCCCCGTCCCCGTGCGTCGTGTCCCCCCGCAGTGCCACCCCTCGATGACACCACGGAGGTCCGACATCGCCGCGGCCGCGCGCGGGGCGCGGCGTCAGCCGGCGGGCGGATCCGGGTAGCGGACCCGGTACCAGTGCTCGGTCCCACCGGGCACGCGGTCGAGCAGCACCTGCGTCCCGCCCGGGACGTCGAGGACGCGCGTGCCGTCGCCGAGGAGGACGGGCGCGAAGAAGAGCAGCACCTCGTCGAGCAGCCGGGCGGCCAGGAGCTGCCGGGCGACGTCGGCGCCGAGCACGTCCACCACGCCGTCGCCGGCGGCCGCGCGGGCCAGCTCGACGGCGTGGTGCAGGTCGTCGGTGAGGGCGACGCCGTCGGGGGCCTGCGCGGGCGGGCGGTGGGTGAGGACGACGACCGGCCCCGACCACTGCCCGCCGAAGGCGCCCTCCCGCTCGGTGCCGCGGTCCGGGTCGTCGCCGCCGAAGGTGACCGCGCCCGCGAGGATCGCCGTCGTCCGGGCCAGGAGCCGGTCGGCGGTCGGGTTCGGCCCGGCCCGGTGCGGCGTCAGCCAGGACATGTCGCCGCCCGGGCCGGCGATGAAGCCGTCCAGCGACGCGGTCGCGGAGTGGAGCAGCGTGGCCACGGGGTCTTCTCGGTCGGGCGGTCCAGGGGGCGGACCGGCCCGGGCCCCGGGACTCGTCGCGTCAGGGCCAGCCGACGGCGGCCAGGTCCACCCGGCCCTCGCGCAGCGGCACGCCCTCGCCGGCCAGGAGCTCGAGCTGGCGCACCCGCACGGGCTCGGCGCAGCTGCCGTCGGCGCGCACCACCCGGTACCAGGGCACCGCGCCCCCGCCGCCGGACAGCGCGCGGGCGACGCGGCGCGGGCCGACGCCGACCAGCCGGCCGATCGCCCCGTACGTGCTCACCCGGCCCGGCGGGATGGACTCGACGGCGTCGAACACCGCCTCGTCGACGTCGGCCGGGTCGGGGACCGCGCGGGCGCCCGGGGACGGCGGCTCCCCGGGCGCCCGGCGGCTCACAGCTGGTAGCCGCTGTTCGCGGTCCACCACGCGTAGAGCGCGGCGAGGTCGGCCTGCGTGGAGCCCGGGGCGGTGACGATGCCCTCGACCAGCGCGGCGTCGTCGGTCCAGACGATGCCGACCCGGCCGGTGTCGGCGTCGATCGCGCAGGCGACCGACCCCGAGTTCGACGCCGCCGTCCAGGTGCCCGCGCCCTGCGTCGTCTCGCAGGTCTGCCCGTCGGGGATGGCGGGCGCGCCCTCGGTGTCGGTGGCGAAGACCGAGTCCATCGTCGCCGCGTCGGGGTAGGCGTAGAACTCCGCCTGCTGGGGACCGGGCTGCGTGGTGGCGGCGCCGCAGGTGGCGTGCGCGACGTCGCCGTCGCCGGCCAGCGGGGCCTCGGTGCAGTCGGTGAAGTCCGCCGGGACGATCGCGAGCAGGTCCCCGGAGCCGGCCCCGCCGGGCGGCGGCGCGCTGGTCGTCGACGACGACGAGCTGCTCGACGAGCTCGACGAGGAGCTGCTGGAGGAGCTGCTCGACGTCGTGGTCGCGGTGTCGTCGGCCGAGGGCGCGGGGTCGTCGTCGCGGAGGACGAAGAAGAGCGTGACGGCGGCCGCGATCACAACCACGAGGCCGGCGATCAGCCCGATGACCAGCCCGCGCCGGCTCCTGCCCCCGCCCGGGCCGCCGGGCCCGCCGGGCTGGCCGTGGGGCGGCCCGTACTGACCGGGCTGTCCGTAGGCACCGGGCTGCGGCTGACCGTACTGGCCGGGCTGCTGGGGCTGGCCGTACTGGCCGTACTGGCCGGGAGCGCCGTACTGGCCGGGCTGCTGGGGCTGGCCGTACGGGCCCGGAGCGCCGTACTGGCCGGGCTGCTGCGGCTGGCCGTACGGGCCGGGCTGCGGCTGGCCGGAGCCGTCGGGGTACTGACCCGAGGGCGGCTGGCTCATGGGATGACCTCCTGCTGGCGTGAGCCCGCAGGATAGGGACGCGCGGCGCGCTCCGGGCCGTCCCGGAGCGGCCGACACACCGGCGGGCTACACCCGGCGGCCGAGGCGGGCCAGCAGCCGCTCCTGCGGCGAGGCCCCGTCGGGCGCCTCCACCGGGGCGTCGAACAGCCCGGGCACGCCGTCGGCGGGGAGCCGGTCGGCCAGCCTCCCCGCGGCCCGGACCAGGGCGGCGTCCAGCACCTCGTCGCCGCCGGTGGCGCGGGCGAGGTCCCAGGAGTGCACCGTCAGGTCGGTGGTCAGCTCCTCGACGTACTCCCACGCCGGCGTCGGGCCGCGGGAGAGGTGCACGGTGCCCGCGACGAGGTCGGCGCCGGCGACGGCCGCCAGCGCCTCGTCGGCGACCGTCTCCCACGCGGTGAGCGGGTCGTCGCCGAGGAGCGCGCCCGTGCCGTCCGGCACCCGCGCGGCGACGTCGTCGAGCGGCTCGCCGGCCAGCAGGCCGGGGACCCAGTGGGCCTCGCCGACGAGGTGGGCGACGAGGTCGGCCACGGTCCAGCCGGGCAGGGCCTCGAGGTCCCACTGGCCGGGCTCGACGGCGTCGACGCGGTCGGTGAAGGCGGCCTGGGCGCGCTGGAAGAGCTCCAGCAGCTCGGTGGGGTCGGGTGCGGACACGCGCCCCAGTCAACACAGACGCCGGGGGCCCGGCACCCGCAGACGCAGGTGCCGGGCCCCGGTGAGGCGTGACATGGCCCCTCGCAGGGGCGCCGTCAGTAGGTGGGCAGCGTCTTGTCGATCCGCGTGGCCCACGCCGTCACGCCGCCCTGGACGTGGACGGCGTCCTTGAAGCCGGCGTTCTTGACCGCGGCGAGCACCTCGGCCGAGCGGACGCCGGTCTTGCAGTGCAGCACGATCGGCTTGTCCTGCGGCAGCCGCGACAGCGCCCGGCCCGACAGCAGCTCGTCCTTCGGGATGAGCGTCGCGCCGGGGATGGACACGATCTCGTACTCGTTGGGCTCGCGGACGTCGATGAGCTCGAAGTCCTTGCCCGCGTCCATCATGTCCTTGAGCTCGTCGACGGTGATCGTCGAGCCGGCCGCGGCGGCCTGCGCCTCGTCGGAGACGACGCCGCAGAACGCCTCGTAGTCGATGAGCCCGGTGATCGGCTCGGCCTCGGGGTCCTTGCGCACCTTGATCGTGCGGAAGGTCATCTCCAGGGCGTCGTAGACCATCAGCCGGCCGAGCAGCGTCTCGCCGATGCCGGTGATGAGCTTGACCGCCTCGGTGGCCTGGATCGCGCCGATGGTCGCGCAGAGCACGCCCAGGACGCCGCCCTCGGCGCAGGAGGGGACCATCCCGGGCGGCGGGGGCACCGGGTAGAGGTCGCGGTAGTTCGGGCCGTGCTCGGCCCAGAAGACCGACACCTGGCCGTCGAAGCGGTAGATCGAGCCCCACACGTAGGGCTTGCCGAGCAGCACGCACGCGTCGTTGACGAGGTAGCGCGTGGCGAAGTTGTCGGTGCCGTCGACGATGAGGTCGTACTGCTCGAAGATCCCCATCACGTTGTCGCTGTCCAGGCGCGTCTCGTGCAGCCGGACGTCGACGTAGGGGTTGATCTCCTTGATCGAGTCGCGCGCGCTCTCGGCCTTCGAGCGGCCGACGTCGGAGGCCCCGTGGATGATCTGCCGCTGCAGGTTGGACTCGTCGACGGTGTCGAACTCGACGATGCCGATCGTGCCCACCCCGGCCGCGGCCAGGTACATGAGCACCGGCGAGCCGAGGCCACCGGCGCCGACGGCGAGCACCTTGGCGTTCTTGAGCCGCTTCTGCCCGTCCATCCCGACGTCCGGGATGATCAGGTGGCGGCTGTAGCGGCGGACCTCGTCGATCGACAGGTCGGCGGCGGGCTCCACCAGGGGTGGCAGGGACACGCTTGACTCCTCGGGTCGCGACCAGCGGCCCCGCTGGGGCCGGCGTTCGTGCGCACAACAGCGTGGCACGCGCCGCTGTTCCCGCCGGGGTCAGGTGCAGGGCTCCCCCGCCATCACCACCAGGTCGCCGTGCGTGCCGTAGCCGAGCAGGTGCCCGTGCCACGGCGTCCCGTCGAAGGTGACCAGCCACGGGGTGGCGCCGTCGGGCCCGCCGGGGACGACCATCGCGTGCGGGATGTTCGTGCCGAACGGCGCGGCCAGCTCGCCGAGGCGGCGCAGGCGCGTGTCGTGGACGAGGTAGCGGCCGGCGTCGCGGTCGCTGGCGAGCACCACCCAGCCCTCCCCCGCCGGCACCAGCAGGGTGCCCTCGGTCTGCTGCAGGCCGGGATCGGCGGCCACCCGCACGAGCCCGCGGACCGGGTCGGCGTCGTCGGTGGCGGCGAGCGCCGGGTGGAAGCGGTAGCGCGGCGGGCCGAAGGAGTCGCACTCGGTGAAGGCCAGCAGCCAGCGTCCGCCGATCCGGGCCAGCGACGGGTCCCAGGCGCTGCCCGCCGTCGGCAGGTCCACCGGCGCGGTGTCGAGCACGTGCACGCCGCTGAGGAGGTCGGCGCCGGTGGTGGCGGTGCGCAGGTGCACGCCCCGCCGCTCGTCGTGGTCGCCCCACGAGGACACCAGCACGGTGGTGGTGCCGGCGTCCTCGTCGACGACGAGCTGGCCGGCGTGGTCGCCGAGCAGCAGCCCGTCGCGGGCGGTGTAGAGCGCGGCCACCTGCTCGGCCCGGGTCGGGTCGTCGAGGGCGAGCGTCCAGACGCCCCAGGACGCCTGCCGGAAGCCGCCGAGGCCGGCGCCGGTCATCGTCAGGTACAGCCGGCCGTCGCGGACCAGCGCCCGCCCGTCGGCGGTGCGCACCACCTGCGGGTCGCGGACCCCGGCCGGGCCCGAGCAGCCGGCCCGTACCCGCCGGACCCGCGGTCCCCGCGCGCCGGCGGCGTACTCGGCGGACGCGAGGACGGCGGGCAGCCGCAGGTCGACGCGGGCCGAGACGTCGGCGGTGAGGACCGGCACCCAGTCGCCGCGGCGCACCAGCACGGTGACCCGGTTCTCCTGCACCACGCAGGCCAGGCCGGACGGCGCCGCCGCGGCCGGGGCGGAGACGAGCACCACGCCGGTGGCGGCGAGCTCCACCCGTCCGGCGGCCTCGTCGAGCCGGGCCAGCACCGGCCCGCCGGGCAGCAGGAGCCCGCACGCGGCCTCGCCGTCGGCGTCCTCGCCGTCGCCGTCGCCGTCGCCGTCGGCATCGCCGTCGTCCCCCTCCTCCAGGTCGAGGACGACGGCGCAGAACGGCGCCCGCGGCCCGGCGCCGAGGCCGGCCGGCCACCCGGCGACCGGGCCGGGGCGGTCGACGTCGGGGAAGGGCGCGAGCAGCGACCGCGGCCGGGTGCGGGCGACCTCGGTGAAGGACAGCGACAGCAGGTCGGGCAGCTCCACCGCGGCGGTCAGGGGAAGGGCCAGGCGTTCTTCGTGCAGCCCTCGAGCCCGAGGGTCTGCTGCTGCATGACCGGCGCGAGCTGCCCGGGCCCCGGGCAGGGCTGGTGGCCGTTGCCGAGCGCGTGCCCGACCTCGTGGTTGACCACGTACTGGCGGTAGGTGGCGATGTCGCCCTGGTAGTCGGGGACGGCGGTCTCCCAGCGGGCCAGGTTGATGACCGCCCGCTCGCCGTAGCGGCAGGAGGTGTAGCCGCCGGTGCCCACGCCGGGGCAGTAGCGCTCCATGCTCCCGGGGCTGACCAGGCTGACCCGGAAGTCGTAGGAGCCGACGTCGGTGGTGTCGACGCGCTGGAAGGACATCCGGCCGCCGCTCCCCCACGACCGCGGGTCGCCGAGGGTCGCCTCGACGGCGGCGGCGAACGTCGCGCCGTCGACGCCGATGCCGCCCTCCACCTCGACGACGAAGCGCTGCAGCGGCCCGCTGCCGTACACGCCGGAGCTGCCGGGGACGACGGCGACCTCGCCGCTGCCCTGCTCCACGTAGGTGGCCGCGGCGGGCGGGGGGACGACGTCGGTCGGGCCGGCGTCGCCCTCGGCCGGCGCGGTCGGCGAGGGGGTGGCCGGGGCGGCCTCGCTGCTCGCCGGGGCCTCCGCCGGGGTCGGCGCGGCGCCGGTCGAGGCGGCGGGCGTGGTGTCCGGGGCGCCGACGACGTCGACGAGGGCCAGCACCGTGGCCACGGTGAGCAGCGGGATCGCGTAGGCCCGCCAGCCGTGCCGGCGGACGAAGCGGCGCAGCCGGCCCGGCCGCCGGCGCACGGCCGCAGGGCGGGTGCGGTCGGCGCGCGGGTGGTCGTCGGCCCGCGGGTGGCCGCCGGCCCGTGGCCGGCCCGGTCCCGGGCGATCGGCCCCCGGCAGGTCGCGGGGGCGCGGCGGGGGCGGCACGGGCGGGCGGGCCCGCAACGGCTCGGGCTGCCGGCCGGACGGCGGACGTGCCACGGTGCCGCCTCCTCGCCGCTCGTCCTCCCGTCGCGCAGCGCACCCGGACGGCGACGCCGCGCTTCCCGGTGCCCAGGCTCTCACGACGGCCCGGGGATCGGGCAGGACCGGGAGGGCGCGTCGGCCTGGCTCAGCCGGCCCGGCTCAGCCGGCCCGGGCCTCCCCCGCGCCGGGGCCCGCGTCCCCGGCGGTGTCCCCCGCGGTGTCCTCCATGAGCCCGAGCACCGCGCGCGCGGTCTCCTCCGGCGCCTCGAGCATCGCCACGTGCCCGACCGTCTCCAGGACCAGCAGCCGCGCGTCCGGCACGGCGGCGGCCAGCCGCGGCGCGAGGCGGGGGTCGACGAGCCGGTCGCGGTCGCCCCACACGACCAGGGTCGGCATGCGCAGCGACGCGGCCATGCGCCAGGCGTTGGCCCGGCCGACCCGCAGGTAGGAGGTGATCAGCCCCCGCATGCTGCGGGTCAGCGACCGGTTGGCCCAGCCCTGCGCGGCGCGCTCGCGGGCCTCCTCGACGGCGGCCTCCAGGCGCTCCCGCGGCACCCGGGCGGGCTCGCCGAAGCACATCTGCATCATCCCGCGCACCGACTGCTCGGGCGTCACGGCCGCGAGCCGCTTCTCGGCGAGCGCGGGGATCCCCGGCAGCAGCAGGAGCAGCAGCGCCCGGCTGAACGCGGCGGGCACCCGGTAGACCGGCATGGCCGGGGACACCAGCGTCAGCGACGCGACCAGGTCCGGCCGCCGCGCGGCCGCGACCAGGCTGACCAGCCCGCCGAGGCTGTTGCCCAGCAGGTGCACCGGCCGGCCGGCGGCCTCGCCCGGCTGCACCGCGACGTGCTCGAGCACGTCGACGACGGCCCGCACGTGCCCGCGCACCGAGTAGGCGCCCCGCGGCGGGGGCTGCGAGCGGCCGAAGCCGGGCAGGTCGACCGCCCAGCCCTCGCAGCGGACGGCGAGCAGGCCCGCGAGGTCGGTCCAGTTGGTCGAGGCGCCGCCGAGGCCGTGCACGTACAGCGCCCGCTCGCGAGGCCCCTCCGGCGGGCCGGCGTACGGGGTGGCGCGGACGAACACCCGCCCGCCGGTCACCTCGACCTCCTCCCCCGGCCAGGCCGGGGGCGGCGCGGCCGGCACGGCGAGGTCCGCGGTGGACGGGCGGGCGGTCGACGACGGCGCCACCGTGGGGGGCGCGGGAGTCCGACGGGTGCGCGCGCGGGAGGCCTCGGGCACGCGGCGACGGTATGCCAGGCGGCCGGGACGCGTGCGCCGGGTGACCCGCCGGTAACATCCCCGGCGCCATGCAGCCCTCCCGACCGGTCCCCGTGCGCCGCACCTCGCGCCTGCCGCGGGGCGCGCGGCGGCTCCAGCTGCTGCAGGCGGCGCAGGAGGTCTTCGTCGCCCAGGGCTTCCACGCCGCGGCGATGGACGACATCGCCGACCGCGCCGGCGTCAGCAAGCCCGTCCTCTACCAGCACTTCCCCGGCAAGCGGGAGCTGTACCTGGCGCTGCTCGAGCAGCAGGTCACCGAGCTCACCGACCGGGTGCGCGAGGCCATGGCCGGCACCGAGGACAACCGGCAGCGCGTGCACGGCGCCGTCGGCGCCTACTTCGACTTCATCGACGCCGAGGGCGGGGCGTTCAAGCTCGTCTTCGAGTCCGACCTGCGCAACGACGACGACGTGCGCGCGCTCGTCGACCGCGGCAACCGGGCCTGCGTCGAGGCGATCGCCGAGGTCATCGCCGGCGACACCGGCAGCTCGCCGGAGCAGGCGCACCTCCTGGCGTCCGGGCTGACCGGGCTGGCCG
This sequence comes from Geodermatophilus sp. SYSU D01119, assembly GCF_054049975.1. Taxonomy (NCBI): domain Bacteria; kingdom Bacillati; phylum Actinomycetota; class Actinomycetes; order Geodermatophilales; family Geodermatophilaceae; genus Geodermatophilus; species Geodermatophilus sp. SYSU D01119. The sequence continues at coordinate 14,895 of NZ_JBJGYL010000014.1, forward strand.
AGAGCAGCGCCCGCTGGTGGCTGGCGCAGAAGGGCACGGTCTCGCGCGACGACGCCGTGTCGCTGATGTCGGCGCTGGCCTGGCGGGGCATCTCCCGCTTCCCCCGCGTCGAGGGCGAGCCGGCCGCCGGCTGACCGCCGTTCGCTCTGGGCGCAGGTCCGCGGCGGGGCCGCGGCGCCCGCGCTGGACTAGCGTGGTCGCCAGCCGTGCAACACGAGGAGGCATCCCGAGTGGAAGTCAAGATCGGTGTCCAGCACTCCCCCCGGGAGCTGGTCGTCGACAGCCCGAAGACCCCCGACGAGATCGCTGCCGACGTGGCCTCCGCCATGTCCGGCGGCACCAAGGACGGGCTGCTGACCCTGGAGGACGAGCGAGGGCGCCGCGTCCTCGTCCCGGTCGACCGGATCGCCTACGTCGAGATCGCCCAGGCCGACCAGCGCCGGGTCGGGTTCGTCGCCGGCGCCTGACCGACGTCGTCCCGGAGGGGCGTCCCCGCATCCGCGGGGGCGCCCCTCCGCCGTCTCAGGGGTTCAGGCCCAGCGTGCGCATCCGCTCGGTGTGCGCCGCGGTGATCCGGTCGACCAGGCGGGCGATGCCGGTGAGGTCGCCGGTGCCCGCGACGAGGAGCCCGACCAGCCCCTCCCGCTCGGCGATGACCGCCTGCGACTGGGAGATCGCCTCCCCCACCAGCCGCCGCCCCCACAGCGCCAGCCGGCCGGCGAGCGTCTGCTGCGCGGCGATCGCCGCGCGCACCTCGCGCACGGCGAAGTCGGCGTGGCCGGTGTCGGCGAGGACGTCGAGGATCAGCGAGCGGTCCGGCTCGGGCAGCGAGCCCGCGATCTCGCGGTAGAAGTCGGCGGCCAGCCCGTCGCCGACGTAGGCCTTCACCAGGCCCTCGAGCCACGTGCGCGGGCGGGTGCCCTCGTGGAAGCCGTCGAGCGCCGGCACGAACGGCGCCATCGCGACGGCGGGGTCGGCGCCGAGCTCGGTCAGCCGGGCGGCGAGCCGGTCGTGGTGGGCCATCTCCGCGGCCGCCATCCGCGCCAGTGCGGCGCGGCCCTCGAGCGTCGGCGCCATCCGCGCGTCCTCGGCCAGGCGGTCGAACGCCGTCAGCTCGGCGTAGGCGAGGACGCCGAGCAGGTCGACGACGGCTCGCGGGTCGGCCGCGGTCACGGGCCACCTCCCGGGCAGGTCAGCAGGCCGGTGGGCACCGGCCGTAGGGCCCGCCGCGGGGCCGGTCGGACTGCGGGGACCCCCGCGCGGCGACCGAGGCTAACCGCTGCCCGCGCTACCATGGGAACAGGCGGGCCGCCAGGTCCGCTGGTATCTGTGCGCTGACGAACGTCGGAAGACGCCCCGAGGAGCCCCCACCGGGCACCGGGTGCGTCCCGGTCCTCCCCGGTCCGCTGGCCGCGTCGGCGCTGGAACGCATCCCGCGACACCCGACCGCGGAGCGCCCGGGCGACGTCGCCGTCGCCCCCGGCCGCTCCCCCAGCCGACCAGAGGCGAGAACCCTGACCTCCACCGAGAACACCCCCACCACCCCCGAGATCGACCACGCCGAGAGCGGCGCGCCGGCGCCCGAGCAGGTCGAGCAGGCCGTCGAGGCCCTCGGCGGCGCGCCGGTCGCCGAGACCGCCCCGCTGTTCAGCGACTTCGACGTCCACCCCGACGTCGTCGCGGCGCTGGCCGAGGCCGGCATCACCCGCACGTTCGCCATCCAGGAGCTCACCCTCCCGCTGGCGCTCGCCGGGAACGACCTCATCGGCCAGGCGCGCACCGGCACCGGCAAGACCCTCGGCTTCGGCGTCCCGCTGCTGCAGCGCGTCGTCCCGGCGGCCGAGGGCGGCGACGGCGTCCCGCAGGCGCTGGTCGTCGTCCCCACCCGTGAGCTGTGCGTGCAGGTCGCCCGCGACCTCGGCACCGCCGGCGCCAAGCGCGGCATCCGCGTGCAGGCCATCTACGGCGGCCGCGCGTTCGAGCCGCAGGTCTCCGCGCTGCAGGCCGGCGTCGAGGTCGTCGTCGGCACCCCCGGCCGGCTGCTGGACCTGGCGCAGCAGGGCCACCTGATCCTGGGCAAGGTCCGCGTGCTCGTCCTCGACGAGGCCGACGAGATGCTCGACCTGGGCTTCCTGCCCGACATCGAGCGGATCCTCGCGATGGTCCCGGAGAAGCGGCAGACGATGCTGTTCTCCGCCACGATGCCCGGCCCGATCGTCACGCTGTCGCGGTCGTTCATGACCCAGCCGACCCACATCCGGGCGCACGGCAACGACGAGGGCTCGACCGTCCCGCAGACCACGCAGTTCGTCTACCGGGCGCACAACCTCGACAAGCCCGAGCTGCTCTCCCGCGTGCTGCAGGCCCGCGGCCGCGGCCTGGCGATGGTCTTCTGCCGCACCAAGCGCACCGCGCAGAAGGTCGCCGACGAGCTCGTCGACCGCGGGTTCGCCGCGGCCGCCGTGCACGGCGACCTCGGCCAGGGCGCCCGCGAGCAGGCGCTGCGCGCCTTCCGCAGCGGCAAGGTCGACGTCCTCGTCGCCACCGACGTCGCCGCGCGCGGCATCGACGTCACCGGCGTCAGCCACGTCGTCAACTACCAGTGCCCCGAGGACGAGAAGACCTACGTGCACCGGATCGGCCGCACCGGCCGCGCCGGCCGCGAGGGCGTCGCCGTCACCCTGGTCGACTGGGACGACATCCCGCGCTGGCAGCTGATCAACAAGGCGCTGGACCTGCCCTTCGCCGACCCGCCGGAGACGTACTCCACCTCGCCGTGGGTCTACACCGACCTCGACGTCCCCGAGGGCGCGAAGGGCCGGCTGCCGCGGTCGCAGCGCACCCGCGAGGGCCTCGAGGCCGAGGTGCTCGAGGACCTCGGCGAGACCGGCAAGAAGAACAAGGGCGCGGGCCGCGGCCCCGCGCGCGAGGAGACCCGGGAGGACGGCGACCGGCCGGCCCGCTCGCGGTCGCGCTCGCGGCGGCGCACCCGCGGCGGCGAGCCCGCCGACGGCCAGGCCGACGGCTCCGCTCCCGCCGAGGCCGGCGGCTCGCCCGCCGACGTCGGCACCGACTCCGCCACCGACGCCGCGGCCGAGGGCGGCCCCGCTGCCGACGCCGGGGAGGGCGCGCCCGCCGGCGACGGCGCCGCGCGCCGCCGCCGTCGCCGCCGCGGTGGCTCCCGCCGCCGTTCCGGGACCGCCGAGGCCGGTGCCGGGTCCCCGGGCGACACCGGCGACGGCGGCGACTCCGAGTCCGCCGCCTGACGGCGCGCGCGTCCGGAGGTGGCGCTGCGTCCCCCGCCGCTGCGGGTCCGGGTCTGGACGGCGGCCACGCTCGCGCTGGCGCTCGTCGCCGTCCTGCTCTACCGCGGCTCCAGCGTCGCGGCCACCGACAGCACCACCGCGCCGGCGTCCCCGCTCCCTGAGGGGACGCCGGCCGGTCAGGTCGCGCAGGCCTGGTCGGCCGACGGCGACGGCCTGCCCGCGCAGCTGGTGCAGGAGGGCCGGGTCGTGGTGCCCGGCGAGCGCGGCCTCGTCGCGCACGACGCCGTCAGCGGCGAGGAGGCGTGGCACTACCGCCGGGACGACGCCCGGCTGTGCGGCGCCACCGCCGTCGACGGGCTGGTCGTGGCGGTGTTCCGCACGGCCGACCGCTGCGACGAGGCGCTCGCCCTCGACGCCGCCACCGGCGTGCGGCAGTGGACGCGCAACCTCAGCCTGCGCGGCGACGCCACGATCCAGGGCACCGCGCAGGTCGTGCTCGCCAGCAGCCGCACCGGCGTCGTGGTCGTCGACCCGACCGGCGACAACGTCCGCTGGCGCACCGCCGCGGACGAGGGCTGCGCGCTCGACGGCACCGCCGTCGGCAGCTCCGGGGTGGCGCTGCTGCAGCGCTGTCCCGGCGCCGGCGCGCTGCAGCTGCGGCTGTTCGACTCCTTCACCGGCCAGGCGCGGTGGACCCGCGACGTCCCCCTCCCCGCCGACGGCGGCGACGTGGCGCTCGTGGGCGCCGACCGGCTGGTCACCGTCGCCGCCGGCGGCACGCTGCTGGCCTCCCGCCCCGACGACGGCTCCGAGGCGGCGGCCCTCCCGCTGCCGGACGGCGACGGGGGCCTCCTGCAGGGCGGCGCCGGCGACCTGGCGCTGCTGTGGGCCCGCGGCACGCTGTGGGCGGTCGACCCGGCCACCGGCGAGGTCCGGTGGGAGCGGCCCGCGCAGGGGCTCCCGGCTCTCGAGGCGGGCAAGGCCGCGACGGGCGAGGTCGCCGTCTGGGTGCCCGAGGAGGGCGGCTTCGTGCTCCGCGACCTCGCCACCGGGGAGGAGACCAGCCGGGCCGACGTCGACGGCGGCCTGGCACCCGGCGGGCGCACCTCCGTGGCCGGCCCGGCGCTGGTCTACCGGCTCGAGGACCGGGTGCTCGGTTACCGCTGAGCGACCGCTGGGGGACCTCGGCGGCACGCCGCGCCGCGGCGGGGTTGACTGGGGGCATGGTCCTGCCCGGGAGCCCCGAGCCGTCCGCCACCCTCGCCGTGCCCTCCGACGACCTGCGGCAGCTCGCCGACCACGACGCCACCCCGCGCACCCTGCCGGGCCGCGCTGGCCCGCTGGCCGCGCTCGACACCGGCGGTGACGGGCCGAGCGGCACCGTGCTGATGGTCGCGGGCTACACCGGCAGCAAGGAGGACTTCGCGCCGCTGCTGGCCCCGCTGGCCGCCGACGGCTACCGCGTCGTCGCGATCGACCAGCGCGGGCAGTACGAGTCCCCGGGGCCCGACGACCCGGCGGCCTACACCGTCGCCGAGCTCGCCGCCGACGTCGTCGCGGTCGCGCACGTGCTCGCCGGGGAGACCGGCGTCCCGCACCTCGTGGGGCACAGCTTCGGCGGGCTGGTGGCCCGCGGTGCCGTGCTCGCCGACCCCGCCGCGTTCCGCTCGCTCACCCTGCTCGGCTCCGGGCCCGCCCGGCTCACCGGCCCGCGGGTGGCGCTGCTGGAGCACCTGGGCCCGCTGCTCGACTCCGGCGGCGTGCCGCTGGTCCAGGCGACCCTCGAGCAGCTGGCCATGACCGACGAGCGCGCCCAGGCCGTGCCCGAGCCGACCCGCGCCTTCTACGCCCGCCGGTTCCTCGGCAACACCGCCGCCGGGCTGCGCGGCATGGCCGACGCGATGACCACCGAGCCCGACCGGGTGGCCGAGCTGGCCGCCACGGGGATCCCGGTGCTCGTGGCGCACGGCGAGGCCGACGACGCCTGGTCGCCGGCCGAGCAGGCCGACATGGCACGGCGGCTCGGCGCCCGCCACGAGGTGGTCCCGCACGCCATCCACTCCCCCGCCGTCGAGAACCCACCCCGCACCCTCCGGGCGCTCGAGGACTTCTGGACGTCGCTGTGAGCGGCGTGCGGCCCTCGGCGCGGGACTGGACGCCGGAGGAGGACCTGCTCGGCTTCTTCGGCCCGGACAGCGTCACCTGGCGGGTGCACGCCGACCCCGTCTACAGCGTCGGCGGGCTGCGCGCGCTGCTGCTGCAGGCCCTGCACCCGGTCGCCATGGACGGCGTCGCCCGCAACTCCGTGTTCCGCGAGTCGCCGTGGCAGCGCCTCACCCGCACCGCCGAGTACGTCGACACGCTCACCTTCGGCACCCGCCACGAGGCGATCCGGGCGGTGCGCCGGGTGCGCGGCCTGCACCGGCGGCTCGGCGGCACCGAGGAGACCACCGGGCGCACCTACCGGGTCGACGACCCCGACCTGCTGCTGTGGGTGCACGCCTGCGAGGTCGACTCGCTGCTCGACGTCGCCCGCCGCGCCGGCGTCGTCACGCCCGCCGAGGCCGACCGCTACGTGGCCGAGCAGGTCACCGCGGCGGCGCTGATCGGCATCGACCCGGACGACGTCCCCGCCTCCGTCGCCGAGCTCGAGGCCTACTTCGCGCGGGTCCGCCCGCAGCTGGCGCTGACCCCCGCCGCGCGCGACGCCTGGCGGTTCGTCGTCGCCCCGCCGATGCCGCGCTGGGTGCAGTTCCTCACCCCGGCCCGGCCGGCCTGGGGGTCGCTGGCCTCGCTGGCGGTGGCCACCCTGCCGCCGTGGGCCCGCCGGCTGGCGTCGCTGCCGGGGCTGGCGCTCACCGACACCGCGGCGACGGCGGCGCTCCGGGCGTTCCGCACGGGACTGCTCGCGGTGCCCGAGCGGGCGCGGCGCTCGCCGATCGTGCGCGCCGGGTTCGAGCGCACCGCGGCGGCCGAGGCCGTCTAGCCGACCGGCGCCGGACGACCGGCGCCGGACGACCGCGTCAGACGACCGCGTCGTCGTCGACGGGCAGGCTGCTCCACGTCTCCCGCGCCGGCGTGGCCGCCTGCCCGGTCGGGCAGCTCGGCCGGAAGTCGCACCAGCCGCACTGCCGGCCCGGCGCGGTCGGGAACGCCTCGTCGGGGGACGCGCCGTCCTCCACCCGCTGGGTGGCGGTGGCGATGTCGGCGGCGATGTCCTCGGCGCGGCGGACGTGGTTGGCCAGCGAGCGCTCGGTGTGCTCGAACGCCGCGACCGTGCCGCTGGGCAGGTGGTGCAGCTCCACCCGGCGGCAGGGGCGGCGCAGCGTGCGCTGGACGCCGAGCACGTAGAGCGCCAGCGCCGGTGAGCCGCGCGCCTCGTCCTCGGTGCTGGGCACCCGGCCGGTCTTGTAGTCGACGACCACCAGCTCGTCGCCGCGCTGGTCGATGCGGTCGACCCGGCCCGACACGGCCAGCGCCGCCGTCGTCGCCGCGACCTGCCGCTCGGTGCCGACCGGCTCGTCGTCGGGGTCGAGGGTGGGCACGTAGTCGGTGAGCCAGCCGGCGGCGCGGGCGCGCCACTGCCCGGACTGCTCGGCGTCGCGGAAGCCGGTGTCGGACCAGACGCCGTAGAGCAGCTGCCGCGCCGCGGCGGCGGTGCGGCGGTCGCGCGGCAGCTCCCACCACGAGCGCAGCGCGGCGTGCACCGCGGAGCCGACCGTGTTGTGCGCCCACGGCGGGCCCTTGGGCGGGGTGGGCCGGTCGACGTAGGCGAAGCGGTAGCGGCGCGGGCAGTCGGCGAACGCGGCCAGCTTGCTCGGGGTGGCCGGGAACAGCCGCCGCGGCATGCCGGGCATCTCCAACTGCACGCCCCCACGCTAGCCGGGCGCGCCGACGATCAGCCGGAGAACACGGTGCTGCCGGTGCCCGCGGCCAGCAGCGCCTCGTACTGCCCCGGGTCGGTGCGGCAGGCGGCGATCGGCGTCGTCTTGTTGGTGCCGTGGTAGTCGCTGGAGCCGGTGGCCAGCAGGCCCAGGTCGCGGGCCAGGCCGCGCAGGTGGTCGCGCTCGGCGGGGCTGTGGTCGGGGTGGTCGACCTCGAGGCCGAGCAGGCCGGCGTCGGCCATGGCGGCGATCGCGGCGTCGTCGACGACCCGGCCGCGCTTGGTGGCCAGGCCGTGCGCGAAGACCGGCACCCCGCCGGCGGCGCGGACCAGCGCGATGCCCTCGAGGACGTCGGTGTCGGCCTTGGCGACGTAGTGCGGGCTGCGGTGGCTCAGCAGCGTGGCGAACGCCTCGTCGACCGACCCGACGACGCCCGCCTCGACCAGCGCGCGGGCCACGTGCGGCCGGCCGACCACGCCGCCGGCGGAGGCCCGCACGATGCGCTCCCAGACCACCGGGTACCCGGCGGCGGCCAGCGCGGTGACGATCCGCTCGCCGCGGCTGAGCCGCTCGGCGCGCAGCCGGCCGAGCTCGGCCGACAGCGCGGGGTGGTCGGGGTCGAAGAGGTAGGCCAGCAGGTGCACGCTGACCGGCGGCTCGTGGGCGGGGAACCAGCGGCAGGACAGCTCCATGCCGGGGACGACGGTGAGCCCGGCCGGGCGGGCCGCGGCGGCCACGGCCCAGCCGGCGGTGGTGTCGTGGTCGGTGACGGCGACGACGTCGAGGCCGGCCGCGCGGGCGGTGGCCAGGAGCTCGGCGGGGGTCTCGGTGCCGTCGGAGACCGACGAGTGGGTGTGCAGGTCGATCAGCATCGGCGTCCAGCCTCCCCCAGCGCGGCGGCGCGCGCCGGGAGCCTCACGCGCCGGGCGGGTCCTGGCGGGCGCCGGGGATGGGCTGGGTGTCGTGCCGCGGGCGCGCCGGCGCGGCCGGCTCGGGGTTGCCCTCGTCGTCGCCGCCGGCTCCGCTGCCCCAGTCGCTGCCGAACAGCAGCCCGCTGACCTCGTGGTAGAGCAGGTCCGCCCGCGGCAGGTAGGTGATCTGCGACAGCGCCTGCTGCTGGCCGGCCGACTCGAACCGGAAGGTGCCGTAGCCGAGCACCTGACCCAGCAGCGTCTCCTTCCACGTGAGGTCGGTGATCCGGCGCAGCGGCAGCAGGGTGACGGTGCGGGCGACGATCCCCGAGGTCAACAGCACCCGGCGGCGGGTGACGATGAAGTGCCGCATCCACCACTCGCCGGCGCGCAGCGCGAACCAGCCCAGCGCGCCGACGGCGACCAGCAGGCCGACGGTGGCCGAGAACCGGTTGCCGGGGTCGAGGGTGAGCACCCAGACGCCGATCGCGAACACCGGCAGCGCGCGGGCCGCCGGGGACAGCAGCACCGCCCAGTGCCGCCGGGTGGCGACGACGGCCTGCTCGCCGGGCAGCAGGTACTTGGCGGCGTCCTTGGCCCACCGCGGCGGGCGGCCGTCGGCGGGGCCGGTCACGGCCCGGCTAGACCAGCGAGGTGACGAAGTCGGCGATCGAGGACGCGGCGTCGCCGAGCGCCTCGCCGGCGTTCTTGACCATCTCGGCCGAGGACTCCGGCTGCTGGATGACGTAGAAGACGACGAAGGCGATGGCCAGCCAGACGAGCACCTTCTTCAGGTTCACCGCCACCTCCGGAGTGCGCGCGGACCGGCGGGCCCGGTGCCCGCGCGGCTCGGCCCGGAGGCCTGCCCCATGGGTAACACGTGCCCCAGCCCGGGCGGCGGCGGACACGCCGGTGCGGTCACTCCCCCGGCAGGAAGTGCTCGCTCGGCGGCCCCAGCGGCAGGTCGGGGTAGAGCCGCTCGCGCAGGTCGAGCAGCCGCAGCGGCTCGGCGACCAGCCAGCCCGCCGCCATCGGCCACATCACCAGCCACAGCCACACGCCGTAGGCCTCGCCGACGAAGGCGGCCCGGTCGTCGGACGTGGGGACCGCCCACAGCGGCGCGTGCTGCCCCGCGGCCTCGACGGAGGCCACCGACGGGCCGGTGATGACGTCGCCGGGGTCGAGCCCGGGCAGCCCGGCGTAGCCGCACCCGACCCCGGTGCCCGGCTCCTCGGCCACCAGCACCATCTCCGCGGGCCCGCCCAGCGGCGCGGGCCCGGCGCAGCCGACGACGATCGCCCGTGCGCCGGGCTCCCCGCCCCACGCCAGGCCGGTGACCGACCAGCCCGCGGGCACGGGGTCGGGCACCCAGGCGGGGACGCGGGCGTCGGCGGTGACGGCGGCGATGGCGTCGTGGGCGATGACGGCGGTGTGGTGCAGCGGGGTGACGGCGCCGTGCAGGTGGCACCAGGCCTGCGCCGAGTCCCCGGGGCGGACGACGAGCGGCTCGCCGCAGCGGGGGCAGACCGGGGAGGCGCTCATCGGAGACACCGTCCTGTCACGCGCCGTTCCCGTCAAGCGCACACGGACGGTCCCGGTCCGTGTCGCCGTACCCTGCGCGGGTGCCGCTCGACTCCCCCGCCGCCGGCCTGCCGGTGCAGGCCTGCGTGGGCGCGGTGGTGCTCGACGACGCCGGCCGGCTGCTGCTGGTGCGCCGCCGCAACGAACCGGGCCGGGGGCTGTGGTCGGTGCCCGGCGGCCGCGTGGAACCGGGGGAGTCCCTGGTCGACGCGGTGGCGCGCGAGGTCCGCGAGGAGACCGGCCTGGCGGTGACCGTCGGCGCGGAGGTCGGGCGGGTGACCATCCCCGGCGCCGGCGTCGTCTACGAGGTCGCCGACTTCACGTGCACGCTCGCCGGCCCGGCCGCACCGGTGCCGGGCGACGACGCGGACGCCGTCGTGTTCGCCGACGCGGCCGAGCTCGACCGGCTGGCCTGCACGCCGCGGCTGCTGGAGACGCTGCGCGGCTGGGGCGCGCTGCCCGGTTGAGCGGGCGGCGCGCCCCGGCGCGCCGGCTCGGGCCCTCTCAGCTACGGGGCTTGGGCTCCGGGCGGCCGGGCTGCTCGCCGCCGCGCGCCTCGCCGTAGGAGCGCTTGGGCACCATGACCTTGCGGCGGAAGACGCACACGACCGTGCCGTCCTGCTTGTAGCCGATCGTCTCGACGTAGACGACGCCGCGGTCGTCCTTCGACCTCGACTCCGTCTTGTCGAGCACCGTCGTCTCGCCGTAGATGGTGTCGCCGTGGAAGGTCGGGGCGACGTGCCGCAGCGACTCGATCTCCAGGTTGGCGATGGCCTTGCCCGAGACGTCGGGGACGCTCATGCCGAGCAGCAGCGAGTAGACGTAGTTCCCGACCACGACGTTCTTGCCGAAGTCGGTGGTCTCCGCCGCGTAGTGGGTGTCCAGGTGCAGCGGGTGGTGGTTCATCGTGATGAGGCAGAACAGGTGGTCGTCGTACTCGGTGACGGTCTTCCCGGGCCAGTGCTTGTAGACCGCGCCGACCTCGAACTCCTCGTAGTACCGACCGAACTGCACGTGTGCTCTCCCGACGTCGTCGTGCGGTGAGAGGGCGCGGCACGCGCGCGAGGACGGGCCCCGTGGGACGGATGGGGCCAGTTGCCCACCACGCGGCGCCGGTGACCCATCTGGACGGGCGTCGATCCTACGATGCCCCGGTGGTACGCCCGCTCCGCACCGGCGACCCCGCGGAGGGCGACGTCATCAGGCTGTCCCCCGCCGGTCGCCGCGCCCGCCTGGCCGCCTCGTCCGTGGTCCTCGCCCTGCTCCTCGCCGGCACGCTCTGGGGCACCGACGCCCACTTCCCGTTCGGCCCGTTCAAGATGTACTCGACCCGCGCGGCCAACGACGCCCCGGTGGTGTCCACCCGCGTGGTCGGCCTGACCGGTGACGGGCGCGAGGTGCGGCTGTCCGGCGGCGAGGTGGGCCTGCGCCGCGCCGAGTTCGAGGGCCAGCTGCCGCGCCTGGTCGACGACCCGTCGCTGCTGGTCCTGCTCGCCGACACCTACGCCGAGCACCACCCCGGCGGCCCGGAGCTGGTCGAGGTGCAGGTGGTCCAGCGCCACTTCGAGCTGGTCGGCGGCGAGGCCACCGGCGCGTGGACCGACGAGGTGCTCGTCGAGCAGGAGCTGGAGGTCGGCCCGTGAGCGCCGGCCTCCCCACGGAGGCGACCGCGACCCGGCCGGCCTCCCGCAACCCGCTGCGCGGCTTCTGGACCCGGCCGGTGCCGCTGGCGCGGATCGCGGTGTTCCGCACCATCGCCTACCTGTTCGTGCCGGTTGACGTCTTCCTGACCACCGCCTGGGTGAGCGCGCACGCCGACGTCCCGACCGCCTACTACCAGCCGCTGGTGATCGGCCAGCTCCTGCACCTGCCCACGCCGACCTCGACCGTCGTGCACGTCGTCCAGTGGGCCCTGGTGGCCTGCGCGCTCGCGGCGGCCACCGGTCGCGCACCCCGCCTGCTCGGTACCGCGGTGTTCGTCCTCTACCTCGAGTGGATGGTCATCGCGATGAGCTACGGCAAGGTCGACCACGACCGCATCGCCTACCTCGTCGCGCTCGCGGTGCTGCCCACGATCGGCGTCGCCCGCTGGCGGGACCGCCGCTCGTCGGAGGCCGCCGGCTGGGCGATGGCCGCGGTGATGGTGACCGTGATGCTCACCTACTTCCTGGCCGCCTGGGCGAAGATGCGCTTCGGCGGCTGGGACTGGGCGACCGGCTCGACCATCACCCGGGCGGTCATCCGCCGCGGCACCGTCCTGTCGGAGTGGACCCTCGACGTCCCCGGCCTGCTCACCGCCGTCCAGTGGGCGATGCTCGTGCTGGAGTTCGCCGCGCCGCTGATGCTGCTCGTCCGGTCCGACCGGGCCCGCACCGCGCTGGTGCTCTTCCTGCTCGGCTTCCACCTCATGGTCTTCGGCGGCCTGCGGATCATCTTCCTGCCGCACTGCGTGGCGATCCTGTCGATCCTGCCGTGGGAGCGGTTCCCCGACGCGGTCGCCGCCGTGCGCGGGCGGCTGGGGCGGGGACGGGCACCGGCCGCCCCCGCCGCCGCGCCACCGGGCTGAGCCGGCTCAGACCAGCGCCCCGATGCGGGCCGCGACGTCGGCCTCGTGCTGCTGGTAGGACGCCGCGACCGCGGTGAGCAGTCCGCCCATCCCGGTGAGCGCGTCGCTGACCGACTGCGCGGAGGCCCGCCACTGCTCGTAGAGCGCGCTGAACTGCACGGCCGCCTGGCTGTCGGTCCACCCGTCGAGCACCGAGCCGGTGACGCTGCTGGACAGGGTGGCGTGCCGGGCGGCGGTGTCGGCCGCCTCGGCCTGGCACTGCCCGGCCAGCGACTGCAGCGTGGCGATGTCGACCCTCATGACCCCTCCGATCCGTCCCGGGCACCTCCCGGGAGCTGGCGACGGACGCTAGGGCCGGGGCGCGACGGCGCCCGCTCCCCCGTCCACAGCCCGCCTCCTGTCCACAGTCCGCGCCGGCGGCCCCGGCCCGGGCGCGGGGGCCCGCACGGTCGCCGGGTGCCCGTTCCCCCGCCCGACGTCCCCCCGCGCTGCTGGACCGTGGTCGCTCCGGAGGGCGCCGTCGACGTCGAGGTCTCCGCCGCCGACGACGACCGGCTCGGCGCCGTGCTGCCCGCGCTCGTCGCGGCGCTGGGCGTGCCGGCCGCCGGGCTGTGGTCCGGGTCGACCCGGCTCGCCGACGAGCTGCCGCTCACCTCCCCGCTGCTCGCCCACGGCGCCGTCCTGGGCCTCGGGCGGCCGGCGCCCCGCGACGAGCGGCCGCCGAGCCCGCTGGAGCTGCACGTCGTCGGCGGCCCGGCGGCCGGGACGACCGTCGGCCTGGCCTCCGGGCGGCACGTGGTCGGCCGCGGCGACGGCGCCACGCTGCCGCTCCCCGACCCGGGGGTGTCCCGGCGGCACGTGCGGCTCGACGTCGGCGCCGGCGGCACCACCGTCGTCGACCTGGGCTCGACCAACGGCACCCGGCTCGACGACCGCGACCTGACCGGCCCGGCGGTCTGGCCCGACGGTGCGCTGCTGCGCGTGGGCGCCAGCACGCTGGCGGTCACCGGCCCGCGTGACGCCCCGGCGGCCACCCGTCCGGCACCGGGTGGGCGGCTGCTGCTGCGGCCCGGTGCCGCGCCGGGCGCCGAGCGGCCCGAGACCGAGGTGGTGCTGCCGGGCCCGCCGGAGGACACCCCGCGCCGGGGGCTCGCCTGGGTGGCCGTGCTGCTGCCCGCCGTCGCCGGCGCGTGCCTGGCCTGGGCGCTGTCGACCCCGACGTTCCTGTTCTTCGCGCTGCTCTCGCCGCTGGTGGCGGTGGGCACCTGGGCCTCCGACCGGTGGTCCGGCCGGCGGTCCGGACGCCGGGCGGCCGCCGCGCACGCCGAGGAGCTCCGGGCCGCGCGGTCCCGGCTGGACGAGGCCGTCCGCGCCGACGTCCGGGCGGCCGCACGCGAGCTGCCCGACCTCGCCGCACTCGCCGGTGCGGCCCGCCGGCGCACCGCTCTGCTGTGGTCGCGCGGCGCCGGCGACCTGGTCGTCCGCCTGGGCCTGGGCGCCGGGCCGACGCGGGTGGTCCGCGTCGAGGACGGGAGGCGGCACCCGGAGACGGCCGGTGACCTGCCCGTCGCGGTGGACCTGTTGCGCGCCGGGAGCCTGGGGGTCACCGGACCGCGGGCGGCCGCTCTCGGCCTGGCGGCGGGCGTGCTCGCCCAGGTGGTGGCGCTGCACCCGCCCGGCGACGTCGACGTCGCGCTGCTCACCGCCCCCGACCGCGTCGGCGACTGGGCCTGGGTGCGGTGGCTGCCGCACCTGGCACCCGGCGCGGTGCACGCCCGGCCGGCGGGCACGGCGGCGGGCAGCGGGTGGCCGGCGGCGCCCGCCGCACGGCCGGGCGGGCGGCTGCTGCTCGTGGTCGACCGCGCGGCCGACGAGGAGACGCGCGACGCCCTCCGCCGCTGCCGCGCGGCCGGTGTGCTCGTCCTGTCGGTGGCCGCGCGGGCCGACGAGCTGCCCGTGTCCGGGGGCGCCGTGGTGCAGGTCGCGGGCGAGACCGGCGACACCGGCCTCCTCGACCGCGGGGACGGGTCCGGCCGCTGCGAGTTCACGGCCGACCGCCTGCCCCGACCGGTCGCCGCCCGGCTGGCCCGCGACCTGGCCGCCCTCGACGCGGGCCGGGCGGGTGCCGCCCTGCCGCGCACCGTCCGGCTGCTCGACCTGGCCGGGCCGGACGACGGCGGGCCGGTGGCGGTCGCCTGGTCCCGCACGCGGGCCTCGCTGCGCGTCCCGCTGGGGCGCACCGCCGACGGGACGGCCGTGGTCGACCTCTGCCGCGACGGGCCGCACGTCCTGGTCGCCGGCACCACCGGGTCGGGCAAGTCCGAGCTGCTGCAGACGCTGGTCGCGGGGCTCGCCCTCGCCCACCCGCCCGACCGGTGCTCGTTCCTGCTCGTCGACTACAAGGGCGGCGCGGCCTTCGCCGAGGCGGCGTCCCTGCCGCACACCGTGGGCCTGGTGACCGACCTCGACGCGGCGGCCACCGCCCGGGCGCTGCGCTCGCTCACCGCCGAGCTCACCCGCCGGGAGGCGCTGCTCGCGGCGGCCGGGGTCGCCGACCTGGCCGCCCTGCCCGACGACGTGGCGTTGGCGCGCCTGGTCATCGTCGTCGACGAGTTCGCGGGCCTCGCCGAGGAGCTGCCGGAGTTCGTCAGCGGCCTGGTCGGGATCGCGCAGCGCGGCCGGTCGCTGGGCGTGCACCTGGTGCTGGCCACCCAGCGGCCCGGCGGCGTGGTGTCCCCGGAGATCCGGGCCAACTGCTCGCTGCGGCTGTGCCTGCGCACCACCGACGAGGCCGACTCGCGCGACGTCCTGGGCGGCCCCGAGGCCGCACACGTCCCCGCCGACCGGCCCGGCGGCGGCCTCCTGCGCGTCGGGTCGGCCCGCCCGGTCGCCTTCCAGACCGCCCGCGTGGCCACCGCCGCCCCGGCGCGGGCGACCGGCCCGGCCGTGCGCCGCCGCTCCTGGCCACCCGGTACCGCCCCCACCGGCGCCCCGGGGACGCCGCCGGGGGTCACCGACCTGGCGCGCATCGCCGAGGCCGTGACGCGGGAGGCGGGGCGGGCCGGCGGGCCGCCGCCGCACCGGCCCTGGCAGCCGGCCCTGCCCGACCGGCTCGCCGCCACCGGCCTCCCGGTCCCGGACGGCCCGGGCACCCGCCTCGCGGTGGGGCTCGTCGACCGCCCCGACCGGCAGTCCCGCGAGGTGCTGACGCTGGACCTGGCCGCCGGCGGCAGCTGGCTGGCCGTGGGCGGCCCCCGCAGCGGCCGGACCACCCTGCTGCGGACGGTGCTCGCGGAGGCGGTCACGCAGCTGGGACCCGGCCGGCTGCACGTGCACGTCCTCGACCACGGCGGCGGCGCCCTGGCCGCCGAGGCGGCACGGCTGCCGCACACCGGCACCGCCGTCGACTCCGGCGACGCCCTGCGCACCGTGCGGCTCCTGGCCCGGCTCGCGGAGTCGGTCTCCGCCCGCCGCGCCGGGCCGGACCCCGGCGGGCCGGCCGTCCTGCTGCTCGTCGACGGTGTCGAGTCGGTGATGGCGCAGCTCGACGTGGCGCTGCCGGGACAGGGATCGGCCGAGCTGCTGCGGCTGTTGCGGGACGGCGCCGCCGCCGGCCTGACGGGCGTGCTCACCGCCGACCGCGCGGTCCCCGGCGGGCGGCTGGCCGCGGTCGCCGGTACGCGGCTGGTCCTCCCGCTGCCCGACCGCGCCGACTACGCCGTCGCCGGCGTGCCGGTGCGCGCCGTCCCCGCCTCCCGGCCGCCGGGCCGTGCCCTGCTCGGCGAGGACGCGGTCGAGTGCCAGCTCGCCCTCCCGCGGCCGCTGCCCGTCCCGGCACCCGGACAGGCCGGATCCACGGCCCTGCGCATCCCCGAGCTGCCGCCGTCCCCCCTGCTGCCGCCCGGCAGCCCCGGCGGCGACCCGCTCACCGCCGTGCCGGTCGGGCCGGGCGGCGACGAGGGGAGGCTGCTGCGCGCCGACCTCCGCCGCGGCGGCGGGCTGCTCGTCGTCGGGCCGCCCCGCAGCGGCCGCACCGGCACGCTCGCGGCGCTCGCCGGCACGCTGTCGGGGTCGGGCGTCGCGGTGGCGCAGCTCGTCCGCGGCCGGCAGCCGCCCGCCACTCCGGCTGCGGTGGCCCTCGCCACCGACGACGTCGCCGGCTGGCACGCGTGGCTGCGCGACATCGGCGGCGGTCCCGGGGTCCTCCTCGTCGACGACGCCGGCACGGTCGCCGACGCGCCGGTGCTGGCCGCCGCGACCGCCGCCGGGCTCTCCGGGCGGGACGTCGTCACGCTCGCCGCGGGCACCGCCGGCGAGCTCTCCGCCGCCTTCCGGGGACCGGTCGCCGACCTGCGCCGCAGCCGCAGCGGCCTGCTCCTGTGTCCCGGTCCCGGCGACGCCGACCTGCTCGGCATCCGGCTGCCGCGCACCCCGGTGCCGGTGCGCCCGGGGTCGGGCTGGCTGGTGACCGCCGGCGTCGCTCAGCGGGTCCAGGTGGCCCGGCACGCCTCCGGCGGCGGGCCGTGACCGGCGGGTCAGAGCAGGTCGAGCGCCGGCCCGATCTCCTGCGTCGCGTACCAGGCCAGCTCGTGCCCCTCGGCCTGGTCGACGACGAACTGCGCCTCGTCGCTGCCGAGGTCGGCCTCCAGGACCACGCCGACGGCGGCCCGGACGTCGTCCTCCGCGTCCGCGCCGTCCACGTGCGCGCTGGCCACGTCGGCGAGCGCGACGTCACCGGTCACCCGCACCGCGCCCGGGTCGGTGTCGGCGTCGTCGACCTCGCTGACCGCCGTGTCGGGCACGTCGGCGGCGAGCACCACCCGACGTCGCGCGGCACCCGGGTCGACGTCGATCAGCCGCAGGCTGGCCCGCGCGGCCGCCAGCAGCGCCGCGTACTCGAGCTCCTCGACGTCGGCCGCGGCGTCGCTGAGCGCGTAGTACTCGCGCAGCCGGGCGGTGACGGCGAAGGCCGTGTGCGGTCCGGTGAGCCGGCCCTCGTCCACCAGGCGCCGCAGCACCGTGGTCGTCGCCGGCAGGTAGATCCGCACCCGGCCGCTCCTCTCCTGTCGGGGACCGCGACGGTATCCCGCGCCCGCGCGCCGGCCGCGCGCAGCGGGTCAGCGCACGGACTCGGCGAGGGCCGCGACCTCCTGCTCGACGAGGTCGGCGAGGACGTCGACGTCGCCGACGCCGTCGCGGTCGGCGTTGAGGCCCACGTACACGGAGCCGTCGTAGCTGGTCATCCCGACCGACAGCGCCTGGCCGCCGACCAGCGGCACGACCGGGAAGACCTCCAGCATCCGGCTGCCCGCGGCGTACAGGGGCTGCTGCGGGCCGGGGACGTTGGTGACGACCAGGTTGAACATCCGCCGCGACAGGCCGCGCGCCGCGCGGGCGCCCAGTGCGTGCAGCGTGGGCGGCGCGAAGCCGGTCAGCGCGATGAGCGCGTCGGCGCGCACCGAGCGGCCGGAGTCGGTGACGCCACGCATGGCGTAGCTGAGCCGGGCCAGCCGCACCCGGGGATTGGGCTCCCCCACGGGCAGGTCGACGAGGTAGGCCGCGACGCTGCCCCCGGGCGCCCGCTGCTCCTCGCCCTGCACCGACACCGGCACCAGCGCGCGCACCGCCGTCGAGCCCAGCACCGGCTCCCCGCGCGAGAGCAGCCAGTCGCGCAGCGCCCCGGTCAGCACGGTGAGCAGGACGTCGTTGACCGTGCCGCCGTGCGCCTTGCGGATCGCCTTGAGGTCCTCGAGGTCGGCGCGCGCCACGGCGACCCGGCGCTGGCTGCCCATCGTCCGGCCGAGCGGTCCGTGCGGGGCGGCGAGGATCGCCGAGCGCGCCGCGCGGGCGAGCCCCTCGGCCACCCCGGCGACGCGGGCGGCGGTCGAGCGCAGGTCGCCGACGGCGGACCGGGCGTTCTCCAGCACCGCCGTCGGCCGCTGCACGGACTCGACCAGCGCGTCCCGGACCAGGCCGAGCCGCCCGGGCAGCCGCCGCGGCACCCAGCTGTCCGCGGCCGGCAGTGCGGCGTCGGGCGTGGTGTCGAGGAGCACCTGCGCGATGTCCACCGCGCCGAGCCCGTCGACCAGCGCCGGATGGGTCTTGGTGACCACCGCGACCCGGCCGCCCTCGAGCCCCTCGACGAGGTAGACCTCCCACAGCGGGCGGTCCCGGTCGAGCGGACGCGAGGTCACCCGCGAGACGAGGTCCAGCAGCTGCCCCCGGGTGCCCGGGCGCGGCACCGCCGAGCGCCGCACGTGGTAGGCCACGTCGAAGTCGGGGTCGTCGGCCCAGACCGGGTTGGCCAGGCGCCCGGGCACCGGCACGATCCGCTGCCGGTAGCGCGGCACGAGCGGGAGCCGCGCCTCGACCAGCTCGGCGAGCGCGTCGAGGCCGCCCTCGACCGGCTCGAGCACCAGCACGCCCGCGACGTGCATCGGCGCCCCGGCGTCCTCCAGGTACAGGAACGACGCGTCCAGGGTGGTCAGCCGCTCGGCCATCGTCCTCCTCCGGGTCGGAGCCCCACGCTACGGGGCCGCGGTCCGGCACCCCAGCCCGCGCGGGGGCGTCCGCCCGGACCGCGGGTGCCGGTCACCCGGCGCGCCGCCGGCGCCACCCGCGGCGTCCCCGCACCGGTTCCGGCACCCGGGCCAGCGTGGCGGCCAGACCCCGCAGGCCCGTCCGCAGCGGCGAGCTCGGCGCCACCTCGGCGAGCGTCCGGCCCGAGGCGAGCGCGGCGTCGGTGGCGCCGCGGTCGGCCGGCAGGAAGGTGCGCACCGGCCGGCCGGCGAAGCGCTCGAGCGCCTCCCCGATCTCCCGTCGGGCGTCGCCGGGCACCGGCCCGCGGCGCACCTGGTTGACCACCACCCCCGGCTCGACCTCGGGCAGCAGGTCGCGGAGCTGGCCGAGGGCGCGGATGGTGCGCTGGAGCCCGACCGGGTCGGCGCCGCTGACGCACAGCACCTCGTCGGCCGACTCGAGCACGGTCACCGTGGCACCGTTGCGCCGCGGGGCGGCGGTGTCGAAGGACAGCTCCTCGTCCTCCTCGAGGTTGAAGGCGCAGTCGACGACGGTCAGGTCCGCCACCCGGCGGGCCTCCTCCAGCACGGCCGCCACCGCGCGGGGCCGCAGCTCGGGCCAGCGGTCGGCGCGGGCGAGACCGGTGAGCACCGACAGCTGCGGCCGCACCGACCAGGCCAGCCGCTGCAGGGCCGCCTCGTCCAGCGTGCCGGCGGCCGCCTGCCGCGCGGCACCGGCCAGCCCGGGCGACTCGTCGAGCAGCCCGAGCACCTGCGCGACGACGCCGCCGTAGACGTCGGCGTCGACCAGCAGCGTCGGCACGCCGAGCCGGGCCGCCTCGTCGGCGAGGCCGACCGCGACCGTGGTCCGCCCGGGCGCACCGGTCGGACCCCAGACCGCGACGACCCGCCCGCGGGCGGGCCGCCGCTCGACCGTCCCGGTCGCGTCCACGCCGGCACCCGGGAGCGCCGCGCGGGGGTCGGCGACGTCGTGGCCGCCGGACGGGCCGCCGGTGACCGCCTCGCGCAGTGCCCGGACCACGTCCTCCGGGGCCGCGTCCGCGGGCAGCACGGTGGTCACGCCGAGCGCGCGCAGCCGGTCACCGGCCCGCTCGTCCCCGGGGTCGACCAGGCCCACGACGGCCACCCCGGCCGCCTGCAGCCGGGCGACGGCGTCGACGTCGAGCCGGTGCAGGTCCGCGGACAGCAGCGCCGCCTGCGCGGTGCCCGTGGCCGCCGTGGCCAGCAGGTCGGAGGCGTCGACGCAGCGGCGGACCACCGTCACGCCGTGGTCGGCCCGGTCCAGCGCGCCGACGAGCGCCGCCTCCCAGGCGGCGCCGGTGACCGCGGTGACGACCTGCAGCGCCATCAGAGGGTCGGCCCGGCGGGGACGGCGGCGCCCGGGTCGGCGACCGGCACCGGGGCGGGCGGCACCGCGGGCGGGGCGGCCGCCGTCGACGGCGCGGCGGGGACCGGCGGGTCGCTCGCGGCGGGAGGGCTCGGCGTCGCGGTGCCTGATGACGGGGGGCCCGGCGACGGGGGGACCGACGCCCGGGGGGCGGAGGTCGCGGCGCCGTCCACCGAGCCGTGCACCACGACGACCAGCGGCCGCCCGCCGATCGACCCGAGCACCGCGGCCGCGTCCGCGGCGGGGACGCCGACGACCACCTGCACGGTCGTCGTCGCCGTCGACAGGACGCCCTCCGCGCGCCCGCTGACCGCCTGCACCGTCGCGCCCTCGACCACGGGGACGACTCCCCCGCCGGTCGTGGTGCCGACGGGGTCGGTCACGCCGTAGACGTCGACGACCTGGCCTCGGGTCAGGCCGGGCGGCACGTAGCCGGCCTGCACCGGGAGCGCGAGCTGCACCAGGTCGGCCGGCTCCTCGAGGGCGCTCCGGGGCAGCAGCTCACCGGCCCGCACCGCCCGGGCGAGCGTGCGGCCGGCGGGGTCGGTGCCGGTGGACAGGTAGGCACCGGCCGCGTCGCCGAGCCGGACCTGCACGGCGACGAGGTCGGCGGCCTCGATCTCGGTGCCCGCGGCGAGGTCGCCGGCCACGGACCAGACGGGCACGGTCGCGTCGGCGGCACCGACCACCCGCGCACCGAGCAGCACCGAGCCCAGGACCAGCAGCACGCCGAGGACCAGCCGCAGGTCCAGCCACCGTGGCGGGCGGACGCGGCGCGGCACGGGGCCCGCCGCCGTCCCCGTCACCGGCGTGGCCGTCGGCGGCACCGTGCGCGTGGCAGCGCTCACCGGGCGCTCCTCCCTCTGTCCCCGGAGCCGTGCCCGGCTCCCCCGCACCGGCGGGCGTGGCGACCGGCGTCCCGCGCGGTCGGACGCAGATGATGCGATACGGGCGCGGATGGACGCACCGGTTGTCCACACGTTCGGGTGTGGACGGGATGCACGCGGACGGACGCGGTCCTGACAGACTGGCGGCGACCGGACGGAGAGCCATGCCCACACCGCGATTCCTGACCCTCGACGACGTCGCCGAGGTCCTCAACGTCTCCTGGTCGCAGGCCTACGCGCTGGTGCGGCGCCGCGAGCTGATCGCCATCCAGATCGGCGGCCGCGGCCAGTGGCGGGTCGAGGTCGACGAGCTCGAGCGGTTCATCCAGCAGAAGTACGCCGAGGCGCGCGCCGGCGCGGTGCCCGCCGCTGAGGAACTCGCGTCCGCCGACGCCCCCGCGAGCACCGGGGACACCGAGGTGGACACCCCCGCCGGGGCCGCCCCCGCCCGCGGACGGCGCGCCCGCCGCTGACCTCAGGCGGCGCCCGGGGTCAGCGTCCGCACCACGGCCACCGCCGCCAGCACCACCGCGCGCACCGAGCGCACCGCGCCGGCCCGCCGGAAGTCCTCCGGTGCGTGCTCGGCCAGCTCGACGAAGTCCGCGCCCACCCGGTCCACCGTGCCGGTGAGCACCGCCCCGTCGTCCAGCACGACGGCGACGGCGCTGCGGTCCCGCGCGAGCCCCCGCAGCGCCCGCCGCAGGTCCAGCGCGGCGCGCACGGGTGACGCCGGCTCCGCGGCCGCCGTCGACCGCACCAGCCCCGACACCGCCAGCACCGCCGGCAGCGACACCAGCACCTCCCGCCCGGCGTCGTCGGTCAGCAGCGCCCAGTCCGGCCCCACCTCCCCGAGCCGGCCGGCCACCTCCCCTGCTCCGCGACAGCGCAGCGACACCCGCGCGCCCACCGCGCCGCCCAGGCGGGCGGCCAGCCGGACGGCCGCCGTCTCCGCCCGCGCCCGGGACGGCAGCTCGGCGCGCTCCTCGGCCGCGGCGGCCTCCTCGAACTCCGCCCGCAGGTCGGTGAACAGCTGCTGCCAGCGCATGGGCGAGAGCGTAGATCCACAGCTTTCGTTGCGTTTGCTTGCGTTCGTCTGCTTTGGTACGCCGACGCGTGCAGAGGAGGAGACATGTCGACTCGTCGGCTCACCGCCACGACGGTGGCCATGGCCGCGGTGGCGGCCGTCCTGGCCGTGCTCACCCCGGACCTGTCCTGGACGTCGGCCGGGAGCCTGCAGCGCGCCGTCGACACGGCCGGCCCGGAGCCGGTGCTGCTGTCGGCGGTGGCGGCCGCCGCGTGGCTCATGTGGGCGTGGGGCGCGCTCGGGCTGGTGCTCACCGCCCTGTCCGCGCTGCCCGGCCTGGCCGGCGCGGCCGCCGCGCTCGTCCTGCGCGCGGTCCTCCCCGCCGCCGGCCGGCGGGCCGCGGCGCTCGCGCTCGGCGTCGGGCTCACGGCGACGCCGGTGCTCACCGCCTGCACCGGCCCGGCCGCCGTCCTCCCGGCCGCCACCGCACCGGCCGCCGCCACCGCACCGGCCGCCGTGCCGGACTGGCCCGCCGCCGCACCGGCGCAGACCACGCCGACCCCTGCTCCGACGCCCCCTGCTCCGCCGACCCCTGCTCCGCCGCCGGCCGCAGCACCAGCCACCGTCCCCGACTGGCCCCTGCCAGCCCCCGGCGGGCACGTCGTCCTGCGCGGCGAGTGCCTGTGGTCGATCGCCGCGGCCGATCTCCGCGACCGGACCGGGCACGCCCCGGCCGACGCCGAGGTCGCCGAGGCGGTCGGCCGCTGGTGGTCGGCGAACGCCGGCGTCATCGGCGCCGACCCCGACCACCTGCTGCCGGGCCAGGTCCTGCGCCCGCCCGCCTGACCGACCCAGCCGTGCGTCCCGGCCGCTCCCCCGGCCCCGTCCCCCACCGACCCGACCCCGGGAGCCCCCGTGACCGCCGCCTCCCCCGCCGGCCCCCAGCCGGCCGCCCCCGCCCCGCACCTCACGCTCGTCCCAGCCCTGCACCCGCCGCTGCGCGGGCCCGCCGCGACGCTCGTCGACCCGACCACGCCGCCACCGCGGCCGCCGCACCGCCCGGGCCCCCGCCCGGCGGCGGACGGTGGGCCCGCACGGCGGCCCGACCTGCTCGGTCCCGCGTGGTCGGTGCGCGCCGGGCTCCCCGACCCGCGCGCGGCGGGGCGGCTGCTGTTCACCACCGTGCTCGAGGCACTGGCGGGCCGCCGGTCGATGGGCCAGGTCCAGCGACTGACCGCACCCGGCGTGCACGCCGCCCTGCTGGGCGGGCGCCGGCCGGCGTGGTGCACCGACGGCGCCGGGCCGCTGCTGCTCGGGCCGGTGCACGTCTGCGAGCCGGTGGACGGCGTCGCGGAGGTCAGCGCGGTGGCGCGCCGGGCCGGCCGGGCGCACGCGGTCGCCGCGCGGCTCGAGGAGAACCACGGCCTCTGGCGCTGCACCGCGCTGTCGATCGGCTGAGGGAGCGGACCCGCCCTCCCCCGCCGACCCGGACGGGGGGATCGGCAGGTCCTGCCTCGCTCCGGCCGGAGCGCCGACGGTGGGGACACGGCGCGGACAGCGCGCACCCACCGAGCACAGGAGGCCGAGATGGCCCGCACGACGATCGACGTCCCCGTTCCCGACCTGTCGGGGAAGCGGGTGGTCCTCACCGGAGGTAGCGACGGCATCGGCCTGGTCCTCGCCCGTCGCCTGGCCGGGGCCGGCGCCGACCTGGTCCTGCCGGTCCGCGACCGCGGCAAGGGCGAGGCGGCGACGGCGGAGATCCGCGCCCGCGTCCCCGGGGTGCGGATCACCCTGCACGCGCTCGACCTGTCCTCGCTCGGATCGGTCGGCGACCTCGCCGGCGCCCTGCTCGACGAGGGCCGGCCGATCGACGTCCTGATCGCCAACGCCGGCGTGATGACGCCCCCCGGGCGCCGGACGACGGCCGAGGGGCACGAGCTGCAGTTCGGCACCAACCACCTCGGCCACTTCGCGCTCGTGGCGCACCTGATGCCGCTGCTGCGCGCCGGCCGCGCCCGGGTGACGACGCAGCTGAGCCTCGCGGCGAACAGCAACGCGATCAACTGGGACGACCCGGACTGGGAGCGGTCCTACGACGGGTTCCGCGCCTACAGCCAGTCGAAGATCGCCGCCGGGCTCTTCGCACTCGAGCTCGACCGGCGCAGCGTCGCCCACGGCTGGGGCATCACGAGCACCCTGAGCCACCCCGGTGTCGCCCCGACCAGCCTGCTCGCGGCCCGGCCGGAGATCGGCCGGACCCACGAGGGTCGCGAGATCCGCCTCATCCGCCGGCTGTCGGCGCTGGGCATCGTGGGGACGCCGGAGACCGCGGCCCTCCCCGCCCTGCTCGCCGCGACGTCACCCGACGCGGTCGGCGGCCGGTTCTACGGTCCCCGCCGGTTCCGGCACGTCAGCGGGCCGCCGGCCGAGCAGCGGCTGTACCGGACCCTGCGCAGCGCCGAGGACGCGCGGCGCATCTGGCGGCTGTCGGAGGAGCTGACCGGCGTGTCCTTCCCCGGGGACGAGGGCAGCGGGCGCGCCGCCGCCGGGCTGGCCGGCGACCGCCGTGGGCCGGCCTGACCGCGCCGCGCGGATCGGCCCGCCGTCCGGCGCAACCTCCCGCCGGCCGTCGTCCACACCGCCACCCGGCCCGTGCGCGCCGGCGACCCCCGCCTCGCGGGCCGGTGAGCGGCCGGGCCGCGACGCGTGCGCCGTCGGGTGCGGTGAGCGGTCAGCGACCGGCGGCTCCGTGGCACACCTTGTACTTCTTGCCCGAGCCGCAGGGGCACGGCGCGTTGCGGGCCGGCTCCTTGGTGCCGGTGACCGTCGCGGTCTTGGCCGCCTTGGCCGGGCCGCTCTCCTTGGGCGAGGCGTCCAGCGACGGCGCCGAGTAGCTCAGGTCCTCCTGCGCGCGCCGCGGCTCGTCGAGGCCCTTGACCGCCAGCTGCGGGCCGGTGCCCGACGGCGACGGGGCCTCGGGAGCCGGGGCCGGCGGCGTCGTGCGCGCGGCCGGCCGGTTCGCCGGGCCGCCGGTGGAGCGGCGGGCGGCGGGCTTGGCCGACGGCTTGGACACCGACACCGGGGCGGCCGGCGTCGGAGCGGCCGGCGCGGGAGCGGCCGGCGCAGGCGCGGACCCGTCGCCGTCCACCGCGGGAGCCGGAGCCGGGGCGGCCGGAGCGGCCGGAGCCTGGGCGGCAGCCGCCGCAGCCGCCTCCTGCTGCGCCCGCTGCCGGGCGAGCACGCGGGCGGTGCCCTCCTGCGCGGCGGCCAGCGCCTTGGCCTCGGCCTCGGCCTGCTGGGCGCGGGCCTCGGCCTCCTGCTGCTCCTTGGTCTTGACCTCCAGGTTGAACAGGAAGCCGACCGACTCCTCCTTGATGCCGTCGAGCATCGCGCTGAACATGTCGTAGCCCTCGCGCTGGTACTCCACGACCGGGTCGCGGTTGGCCATCGCGCGCAGGTGGATGCCGGCCCGCAGGTAGTCCATCTCGTAGAGGTGCTCGCGCCACTTGCGGTCGAGGACCGACAGCAGCACGCGCCGCTCGAGCTCGCGCATGACCTCCGAGCCGAGCGCGGCCTCGCGCTCCTCGTAGGCGCGGTGGACGTCGTCGAGCAGCTCCTGCTTGAGCACCTCGGCGGTCAGGGCGGCCTGCTCGCCGTCGGCCACCCGGTCGAGCAGCTCGGCGCGGTCGAGACCCACCGGGTAGAGCGCCTTGAGCCCGTTCCACAGGACCTCGAGGTCCCAGTCCTCGGCGTAGCCGGTCTCGGTGGCGCCGTCGACGTAGGCGCCGACGACGTCGTCGAGCATGTGCTGGACCTGGTCGTGCAGGTCCTCGCCGTCGAGGACCTTGCGGCGCTCCTCGTAGATGACGGTGCGCTGCCGGTTGAGCACCTCGTCGTACTTGAGGACGTCCTTGCGGACCTCGAAGTTCTGCTGCTCGACCTGCGTCTGCGCCGAGCGGATGGCCCGGGTGACCATCTTCGACTCGATCGGCTGGTCGTCGGGGACGCGCAGCGTGGTCATCATCGACTCGAGCATCGGGCCGTTGAACCGGCGCATCAGGTCGTCGCCGAGGGAGAGGTAGAACCGCGACTCCCCCGGGTCGCCCTGCCGGCCCGAGCGGCCGCGCAGCTGGTTGTCGATGCGGCGGCTCTCGTGCCGCTCGGTGCCCAGGACGTAGAGCCCGCCGGCCTCGGCGACCTGCTCGTGCTCGGCCCTGACCTGGTCCTTGGCGGCCTGCAGCGCCTCGTCCCAGGCGGCCTCGTACTCCTCCGGGGTCTCCGACGGCGACAAGCCGCGGGCCCGCAGCGCCTCGTCGGCGAGGAACTCCGCGTTGCCGCCGAGCTGGATGTCGGTGCCGCGGCCGGCCATGTTGGTGGCCACGGTGACCGCGCCGAGCCGCCCGGCGAGGGCGACGATCGAGGCCTCCCGCGCGTGGTTCTTCGCGTTGAGGACCTCGTGCGGGATGCCGCGGCGCAGCAGCATCTTCGACAGCAGCTCGGACTTCTCGACGCTCGCGGTGCCCACGAGCACCGGCTGCCCGGCCTCGTGCCGCTCGGCGATGTCGTCGATGACCGCGTCGAACTTGGCCGACTCCGTCTTGTAGATGACGTCGGAGCGGTCCTCGCGGACCATCGGCCGGTTCGTCGGGATGGGCACGACGCCGAGCTTGTAGGTCTGGGAGAGCTCGGCCGCCTCGGTCTGGGCGGTGCCGGTCATCCCGGAGAGCTTGTCGTAGAGCCGGAAGTAGTTCTGCAGGGTGATCGTGGCGAGCGTCTGGTTCTCGTCCTTGATCTGCACCTTCTCCTTGGCCTCGATGGCCTGGTGCATGCCCTCGTTGTAGCGGCGGCCGGCCAGCACGCGGCCGGTGAACTCGTCGACGATGAGCACCTCGCCGTTGCTGACGATGTACTGCTGGTCGCGGTGGAAGAGCTCCTTGGCCTTCAGCGCGTTGTTCAGGTAGCCGATCAGCGGCGTGTTGACCGCCTCGTAGAGGTTGTCGATGCCGATCTGGTCCTCGACGAACTCCACGCCCTCCTCGGTGACGGCGACCGTGCGCTTGGCCTCCTCCACCTCGTAGTGCACGTCGCGCTTCATCAGCGGCACGATCCGCGCGAACTCGACGTACCACTTGCCCGCCGACTCGGCCGGGCCGCTGATGATCAGCGGGGTGCGGGCCTCGTCGATGAGGATCGAGTCGACCTCGTCGACGATCGCGTAGTTGTGGCCGCGCTGCACGAGGTCGGCCTTCGACCAGGCCATGTTGTCGCGCAGGTAGTCGAAGCCGAACTCGTTGTTCGTGCCGTAGGTGATGTCGCAGGCGTACTGCTCGCGGCGGTGCGCGGGCTTCTCGCCCGACAGGATCGTGCCGACCGACAGGCCGAGGAACCGGTGCACCCGGCCCATCCACTCGGCGTCGCGGCGGGCCAGGTAGTCGTTGACCGTGACCACGTGCACGCCCTTGCCGGACAGCGCGTTGAGGTAGGCCGGCAGCACGCCGGTCAGGGTCTTGCCCTCACCGGTGCGCATCTCGGCGATGTTGCCCAGGTGCAGCGCCGCGCCGCCCATGAGCTGGACGCGGAAGTGCCGCTGGCCCAGCGTCCGGCTGGCCGCCTCACGGACGACGGCGAAGGCCTCGGGCAGCAGCTGGTCGAGCGTCTCGCCGTCCTCGTGGCGCTGCTTGAACTCGTCGGTCTTGGCACGCAGCTCGGCGTCGGTCAGGTCGGCGACGTCGTCGGACAGGGAGTCGATCGCGTCGGCGATCCGCTCCAGTCGACGGACGAGCTTTCCCTCTCCGGCCCGGAGGATCCTCGAGAACACCACGACCCCAGCGTAGGCGGCCCACCCGGCGTGCCGGGGACGCCGCACGTACCCTCCCGGCCGATCCCCAGGTCAGCGGACGACGAGCCGCCGCTCCCGCGGGTCGACGACGACCTCCCGCGCGCCCTGCCGGATGCCGTCGAGCACCGCCGCCACGAGCTCGTCGCGGTCGTGCCCGGCCGGCAGCCGCGGCGGGGTGCCGGCCAGCGCCCGGTCCACCAGGCCGGTGTCGACGTGCGGCGGGCGCACGTCCAGCACCGCCACCGACCGGCCGCGCAGCTCCCGCCGCAGCACCGACGCCCACGCCGACAGCGCCGCCTTGCTCGCCGAGTACTCGGCCATGCCCAGGGTCGGCGCGTCCGCCACGACCGCCGAGAGCAGGACCACCGCGCCGCCGTCGGCCAGGTGCGGCAGCGCCGCGCGGACCAGGCTCATCGGCGCCAGCGTGTTCACGGCGAACAGCTCCTCGGTCACCGCGTCGTCGGCGTCGGCCGCCGGGCCGAAGGCCACCACACCCCACGCCACGACGACGGCGTCGAGCCCGCCCAGGGCCCCCGCGGCGCCGTCGACCGCGGCCCGGACGGCGTCGACGTCGACGGCGTCCACCGCGGACGCCGGCGCACCGCCGAGCTCCGCGGCCAGCGCGGCCAGCCGGTCGCCGTCCCGCCCGGCGAGCGCCACGCGCGCCCCGGCGCCGGCGAGCGCGCGGGCCAGCGCCCCGCCGAGCACCCCGGTCGCCCCCGCCACCAGCACCTTCGCCCCGCCCAGCTCCACGGCCCGCCGGTGCCCGCCGCCTCGGCGACCTAACCTCGGCGCGTGGCCCACGACCCGCACGACCTCGCGCCGGACCTGCTGACCTTCCTCACCGAGCGGCACCTGGCCACCCTCACGACGCTGCGCGCCGACGGCAGCCCGCACGTCGTGCCGGTCGGCGTCACCTTCGACCCGGCCACCGCCACCGCCCGGGTCATCACCTCCGGCACGTCGGCCAAGGCGCGGCACGTGCGGGCCGGGCAGTCGCGGGTGGCCGTGTGCCAGGTCGACGGCCGGCGCTGGCTGACCCTCGAGGGGACGGCGGTCGTGCGCGACGACCCGGCGTCGGTCGCCGACGCCGAGAGCCGGTACGCGCGCCGCTACCGGCAGCCGCGGGAGAACCCGGCGCGGGTCGTCCTCGAGATCTCGGTCGACCGCGTGCTGGGCAACGCCTGACGATGGGCCGGTGCAACCCGCGACCCTCGACCTGACCGGCACCGACCTGACCACCGCGGTGGTGCGCACCGCCCGCCTCGTGCTGCGCCCGCCCACCGGCGACGACGCCGCCGCGGTCACCCGCGCGATGCAGGACCCGGAGACCCAGCGCTGGGTCTCCGGGGCGCCGGTCCCCTACACCGAGGACGACGCCCGGGCGTTCCTGGAGACGGTGCAGCGGCAGCGGGCCGAGGGCACCGGCCTGCCGGTGGTGGCCGAGGACGACGGCGCGTTCGTGGGCACCGGCGGCCTGCTGCTCAGCGGCGCCCGGCACCTGGGCCCCGAGATCGGCTACTCGGTGGCGCCCTGGGCGCGCCGCCGGGGCTTCGCCGCGGAGATCGCCGACGGCCTCGCCGGCTGGGCGTTCGCGCACGGCGCGCCGCGGGTGCACCTCGTGGTCGACGTGGACAACGCCGCCTCGCAGGCCGTCGCGCGGCGGGCCCGGTTCACCGAGGAGGGCGTGGTGCGCGGCTGCCTGCCGCGGCGCGACGGCGGCTCCGCCGACGCGGTGCTGTTCGGCCGGCTGGCGACCGACTGAGGCAGGGGCCCGGGGTGCCGGGCCCCTGCCCCGGTGTCAGCGCGGGACGGCGGCGGGCTCGGCCGCCGGGGTCGCGGCCGCGCCGAGCGGCTGGTCGACGAGCCGGATGAGGCCGTAGTCGAAGGCGTGCCGCCGGTAGACGACGGTCGGCTGCCCGGTGTCGGCGCACTGGAAGAGGAAGAAGTCGTGCCCGACGAGCTCCATCTCGTGCAGGGCCTGGTCGACGGTCATCGGGGTGGCCGGGTGGTGCTTCTCCCGGACGATCTGCCCCGGCAGGTGCTCGTCGAGGTCGGTGACCAGCGGCTCGCCGTCGGTGAGCTGGTCGAGGGCACCGTCGGCGAGGCCGAGCGAGGGGGTGGCCAGCGGCGCGACGTCGGCCGGGCCACCGCCCACGCGCACGCTGGCCGGGGTCCTCCGGCCGTGGTGCACGCGGCGCCGGTCGTTGGCCCGGCGCAGGCGGTTGTCGAGCTTGCCGCAGCTCAGGTCGAGCGCGGCGTAGAAGTCCGGCGCACTGGCCTCGGCGCGGACCACGGGTCCCTTGCCGCGCAGCGTGATCTCCACGCGCTGGCAGTTGGCGGACTGGCGGGGGTTCTTCTCGTGGAACAACTCGACGTCGATGCGGGACAACTTGCCGTCGAATCTCTCGAGCTGACCGACCTTGTCCTCGACGTGCTGCCGGAAGTGCTCCGGCACCTCGACGTTGCGGCCACGGACCACGATCTCCATAGGACCTCCCGGTCGTCGGGTGTGACCAATGGCACGCTAGTCGCTGTCACGTTGCCCGGACAGTCGATCAGCGGGGCCGCCGGACGACCTCGCGGCCGGCCGGGGGCGGGATCCCTGGTGACGCCGCGGGAACGCCCGGGCGGACCGGCCGTGGCGTCGCGGCGACGACGGCGGCCAGCACCGGCGTGTCGGCGCCCGGGCGTGTCGCGGTCAGCACGCCGGCCGCCGCGGTGAGCGTGGTGCCGCTGGTGACCACGTCGTCGACGACCACGAGCAGGGCCCCGGGCGGGGCCGCACCCCGGACGGCGAAGGTGCCGGCGAGGTTGGCCCGCCGCTGCGCCACCGTCAGCCCGGCCGAGTCGCGGACCCGGCCGCGGCGGGTGAGCAGCCGGGCCTCGGCGGCCTCCACCCCGGCGGCCCGCAGCTCCGCGACCGCGGCGCCGGCCAGCTCCCGCACGTGGTCGCGGCCCCGCTCCCGCAGGGCGGCCCGGGTCGCCGGCACGGGCACCAGCAGCACCGGGCGCCCGGGCAGCAGCGCGGCGTGGACGGCGACGGAGAGGGCCAGCGCGGCGCCGAGCGGGCGGGCGAGCTCCGCGCGGCCGCGCTCCTTGAACGCCACCACCGCCGGGCGCACCGGCCCGGCGTAGGCGCCCGCCGCGACGGTGGGCGGCATCCCCCACGGCACGCGGCGCGGCGCGGCCTCCCGCGGGCGGGCGAGCAGCCCCGCGCAGCGGCGGCACAGCACCGGCCCTGGCACGCCGCAGCCGGCGCAGGCGCGCGGCAGCACCAGGTCGGCGAGGGCCGCCGCGAGCGCGCGCACCGCCCCACCCTCGGGCCCGAGGGGGCGCGACGGGCCGGCCCCGCCCGATCTGTGGACTCAGACGGGGTAGAAGGGCTCGACGCCGGGCACCGGCTGCTGCCCGCGCACCAGCGTCACCCACGTGCCCCCGGCCAGCACCCACACCGACCCGCCCGCGCTGACCAGCGGCTGCTGGCCGGGCGCGGCCGCCACCGCGGTCGGCTGGCTGGGCAGCCCCGCGGTGGGCACCTCGGTGAGGCCCCAGCCGTCGACCCCGACCTCGTAGGGGACGGTGCCGTCCTCCGCGCCGGTGGCCGCGAGCACCAGCAGGGTGCCCGCGTCACGCCAGGCGACGTCGGTGACGCCGGTCAGCGACGGGGCGATCTCGCGCAGGTCGCGCAGCGCGACCGGGCCGTCGTCGGAGCGGACGACGGTGCCCACCAGCAGCGAGGACCCGTCCGCCCCGCCGACCACGAGCGCGGCGCGCACGCCGTCGGGCGACAGCTGCAGCGCGGTCGCGCGCCCCTGCTGGGGCAGCGTCGGGGCGTTCACCGGCTGCGGCGAGCCGCCAGCGGGCACCCGCACCACGGTCGTCTCGTCGCGGACCACCCAGTACTCCGGCCGCGTCGCGGCGACCGTGGGCGCCGAGAGCCGCCCGGCGGTGAACACCGGCGCGAGCTCCCGGCCGTAGTCGCCGGCCAGGAAGGAGGCGGTGCCGCCGGAGACCGAGACGCCGACCATCGAGGTGAGCGCGCTGGTCCGCGCGTCGGCCGACACCGCCGCGGAGGACAGGCCGTAGGCCCCCTCCCCCGCCGGCCCGGGCGCGGGCCGGCCGTCGACGGTCATCAGCCGCCCGGCGTCCAGGTAGTGCCCGGAGGCGTCCGCGGGCACCGACTCCGGGCTGTAACCGGCCCAGTCGTCGGTGCGCTGCACGGACGGGACGCCCTCGAGCGGCAGCGGCTCGCCGCCGCTGGTGATCTCCACCGCGCTGATCCCGTCGAGCTGGTCGAGCGTCCACACCAGCTGGGCGCACAGCGTGGACAGCTGCGCGGTGTCCAGGTCGTCCAGACCGGCGAGATCGACGGTGACGGTGGACCCCGAGACGGTGACCGCCCGGGTGAGCGTCACGCCCGACAGGGCGTTGCCCACCCCGGCGTTCAGCGCGGGCGAGGGCCCGTCGAGCAGCCGCTGCACCAGCGTCGTCGGCTGGGCTCCGCCGCCGAGCAGGTAGCGCCGGTCGGGCACGACCCGCTGACCGGTCGGGTCGACGAAGTAGGCGGCCAGGTCGTCGTAGAGCCGCTCGAAGTCGGGCACGAGCATGACCAGGCCGTCGGGCGGGTTGGTGATGCGCCACTGCCCGCCCGCCTCGGTGAGCGTGAACTCGTGGGTGAACGGCTGCCCGGTGGAGGCGGTGAACACCCCGCGCGGGTCGACCGTGCCCACCAGGTCGCCGGTGAGCGCCACGGTGCCCTCGTCGAGGGTGACCGTGGCGTAGTCGGCGCCGACCAGGGTGATGCCGGACTCGTCGGACCAGGAGGCCGCCGCCTCGGGCGTGAGGTGGTCGCGGGCGACCGGGTGGCGCTGCACGCTGCTGGCGGCGGCGTCGACGAAGCCGCGCACGATCTCCTCCGGGGAGGCGCCGGCGGCGGGCCCGACCGGTTCGATGCCGACCTCGCCGGCGGGCCGGGTGGGCGCCTCGGTGATCTGCACCGGCGGGGAGCCGGTGGGCACCGTGGAGCAGGCGGTCAGCAGCCCCAGCACGACGGCGGCCAGGACGGCGCGGCGTCGTCTCACGGCCGGTACACCGCCGGGCGGGCCGTCGACCGGGCGCCCGGCTGTGCGGTCGCGCCGGCCGGGCGCCGCACGATGGTGGGCCGCAGCGGCAGCGGGGAGCTGGTGAGGTCGGTGCCCGCGGTCAGCGGGACGGTGAGCCGGAACTGCGCGCCGAGACCGGGCTGGCCCCACACCTGCAGCCAGCCGCCGTGCAGCCGCGCGTCCTCCAGGCTGATCGACAGGCCCAGACCGCTGCCACCGACGGTGCGCACCCGCGAGGGGTCGGCGCGCCAGAACCGGTCGAACACGTGCTGGGCGTCGGCCGAGGTGAGGCCCACGCCGTGGTCGCGGACGGTCACCGCGGCCGCCGTCCGGTTGGCTGCCAGCGTCACCTCGACCGGCTTGCCGCTGCCGTGCTCGATGGCGTTGCCGACGAGGTTGCGCAGGATCCGCTCCACCCGCCGGGCGTCGACCTCGGCGATCACCGGGTCGCGCGGGCAGGTCACCTGCAGCTCGCAGCCGTGCCGCTCGGCGAGCGCCGCCATGCCGTCGGTGACCCGGCCGACGATCGCGCCGAGGTCGGTGGGCGCCCAGTCCAGGACGGCGGCGCCGGCGTCGTAGCGGCTGATCTCGAGCAGGTCCGACAGCAGCCGCTCGAAGCGCTCGAGCTCCTCGTGCAGCAGCTCGGCCGACCGCGCCACGTGCGGCGCGAAGTCCTCCCGCGACTCGTGCAGCACGTCGGCGGCCATCTGCACCGTCGTCAGCGGGGTGCGCAGCTCGTGGCTGACGTCGGAGGTGAACCGCTGCTGGAGCTGCGACAGGCCCTCGAGCTGGGTGATCTGCCGCTGGAGGCTGTCGGCCATCGCGTTGAAGCTGGTGGCCAGCCGGGCGAGGTCGTCCTCGCCGCGGACGGCCATCCGCTCCTCGAGCTGGCCCTCGGCCAGCCGCTGGGCGGTGCCGGCCGCGCGGCGCACCGGGTCGACGACCAGCCGGGTCACGAGCACGCCGATGCCGGCGACGAACAGGGTCAGCGCGATGCCGCTGATCGCCACGGTGCTGCGGATCAGCGAGAGCGTCTCCTCCTCCTGGTCGAGGGGGAAGGCGTAGTACAGCTCGATCTGCCCCGACGACGACGCCCCGCCGGGCACCGGGGAGCCGACCAGCAGCGTCGGACGCTCCTGGCCGGCGTCGTTGGGGACCATCGCGTACTGGTAGGACTGCCCGCCGCCGCGCACGTCGGCGCGCAGCCCGTCGGGCAGCGCCGGGTAGATGCCGGAGCGGCTGACCGCGGGCGGCCGCTCGGTCTCGCCGGCCCGGTAGACCATGACGACGTCGAAGTCGCCGGCCGACCCGCCGCGGGTGAGCAGCTGCTGCACCGTGCGGTCCAGCGTGGTCCGCACGCTCGCTGCGTCACCGGCGGCGATGCCGACCACCTCGGTCTGGGCGTAGAAGACGCCCGACTGCACCTGGTCGATCGCCGCCTGCTGCTTGACGGTGAGCAGCTGCGTGCGGATCTGGCTGAACAGCACCAGGCTGACGATGACGACGACGGTGCCGGCGACGACCATCGTGATCGCGCCGATCCGGACGTGCAGCGAGGAGCGCCAGGCCGACAGCGCGGCGGCCAGCAGCGCGCGGCCGATCCGGCGCGCCCGCCCGGCCCGCCGGCGCACGCCGCGCCGCAGGGTCGGCAGGTCCCGGGGCAGCCGGCGCCGGGCCGCCGACCGGGGCGACTCGAGGACCTCGGCGTCCGCGGGCGCCGCGGCCCGCTCCGCCGTACTCACGCGGTCACGGCGGGCCGGCCTTGTAACCCACCCCGCGCACGGTCAGCACGATCTCCGGCTTCTCCGGGTCGCGCTCGATCTTGGCGCGCAGCCGCTGCACGTGGACGTTGACCAGCCGGGTGTCGGCCGCGTGCCGGTAGCCCCACACCTGCTCGAGCAGCAGCTCGCGGGTGAACACCTGGCGCGGCTTGCGGGCCAGGGCCACCAGCAGGTCGAACTCCAGCGGGGTGAGCGCGATCGGCTGGCCGTCGCGGGTCACCTGGTGGGCCGGGACGTCGATCTGCACGTCGCCGATCGCCAGCGTCTCGGCCTGGCCGGTCTCGCCGCGGCGCAGCTGGGCACGCACCCGGGCGACGAGCTCGACGGGCTTGAACGGCTTGGTCACGTAGTCGTCGGCGCCGGCCTCGAGGCCCTGGACGACGTCGATCGTGTCGCCCTTGGCGGTGAGCATGACGATCGGGACGGTGGACTGGGCGCGGATGTCCTGGGCGATCTGCAGGCCGTTGCGGCCGGGCAGCATCAGGTCGAGCAGGACGATGTCGGGGCGCGTCTGCTGGAACACCGACACCGCGCGGTTCCCGTCGGAGACGAACGCGGGGTCGTAGCCCTCGCGCCGCAGGACGATGCCGAGCATCTCGGCGAGGGCGGCGTCGTCGTCGACGACGAGGACGCGGCCGCGGCTGGGCCCGGCGTTCGCTGCGGTCGGAGGCACGGACCCATTCTGCGACGTCACGGGGCGATAACGGCGGCGCCGGACCGGAGAGTCCGGTCCGGCGCCCCCACGAGCCCCAGGTTCACCCCTCCCGGGGACCGTTCCGGTCCCCCGGGTGAGGGGTCCTGCCGTCAGTAGCGGTAGTGCTCGCTCTTGTACGGGCCCTCGACCGGGACGCCGATGTAGTCGGCCTGCACCTTCGACAGCTCGGTGAGCTTCACGCCGAGCGCGTCGAGGTGCAGTCGGGCCACGTGCTCGTCGAGCTTCTTCGGCAGCACGGTGACGGTGGGCTCCTCGCCCTCGTACGCAGCGCGGTTGCCCCACAGCTCGATCTGGGCGAGCACCTGGTTGGAGAACGAGGCGCTCATGACGAAGCTCGGGTGCCCGGTGGCGTTGCCGAGGTTCAGCAGCCGGCCCTCGGAGAGCACGATGATCGTGTGGCCGTCGGCGAACCGCCACTCGTCGACCTGCGGCTTGATCTGCGTCCGCACGATGCCCGGGGTGCGGGCGAGGCCGGCCATGTCGATCTCGTTGTCGAAGTGGCCGATGTTGCCCACGATCGCCTGGTGCTTGGTCTGCCCGAGCTGCTCCGCGGTGATGATGTCGCGGTTGCCGGTGGCGGTGATGATGATGTCGGCCTTGCCGATGACCTCGTCGAGCGTGGTCACCTCGTAGCCGTGCATCGCCGCCTGCAGGGCGTTGATCGGGTCGATCTCGGTGACGATGACCCGGGCGCCCTGGCCGCGCAGCGACTCCGCGCAGCCCTTGCCGACGTCGCCGTAGCCGCAGACCACCGCGACCTTGCCGCCGATCATGACGTCGGTGGCGCGGTTGATGCCGTCGATGAGCGAGTGCCGGCAGCCGTAGAGGTTGTCGAACTTGCTCTTGGTGACCGAGTCGTTGACGTTGATCGCCGGGAAGAGCAGCCGGCCGTCGCGGGCGAGCTCGTACAGGCGCATGACGCCGGTGGTGGTCTCCTCGGTGACGCCGCGGATGCCCTGGCCGATGCGGGTCCAGTAGCCGGCGTCGGCGGCCAGCGTGCCGCGCAGGACGTCGAGGATGACGCCGTACTCCTCGGAGTCGGCCTCGGTGGTGTCGGGGACGGCGCCGTCGGCCTCGAAGCGGGTGCCGAGGTGCACCAGCAGCGTGGCGTCACCGCCGTCGTCGAGCAGCATGTTGGGGCCGACGACGTCGCCGCTCTCGTCGCGGAACTCGAACAGGCGCTGGGTGCACCACCAGTACTCCTCGAGCGTCTCGCCCTTCCAGGCGAAGACCGGGACGCCGGCGGGCGCCTCGGCCGTGCCCTCGGGGCCGACGACGATCGCGGCGGCGGCGTGGTCCTGGGTGGAGAAGATGTTGCAGGAGACCCAGCGGACGTCGGCGCCGAGCGCGACGAGGGTCTCGATGAGGACGGCGGTCTGCACGGTCATGTGCAGGGAGCCCGCGATGCGGGCGCCGGCCAGCGGCTGCTCGTCGCCGTACTCGGCGCGCAGCGCCATGAGGCCGGGCATCTCGTGCTCGGCGAGCTGGATCTCCTTGCGGCCGAACGGCGCCAGGGAGAGGTCGGCGACCTTGAAGTCGGCCTCGCCGTTCGGGGTGGTCAGGGGACGGGTGCCGGTAGAGGCGGTCATGTCGCTCCAGGGTCGATGCCCCGCGCCGGGTAGGCGGGACCCGGGGTCACTGAGATGAGCGAGCATGCCGAGGCTTCGGCGGGGCTCGTGCCGTCTCCCAGGGTAGCCCAGCGCGGCGGTCAGGACTCGCAGCCGACCCCGTCCCCGTCGCCGTCGAGGCCGGGGTTCCAGCCCGGCTCGCCCTCGCGGAGGGGCGCGGCGCCGGCGGCGCGGGCCGCGGCGCAGTCGGGGAACGGCCCCTGCGGCGTCTCCTGCGCGGGCAGCGGCGCGCCTCCGGGCAGCGGCTCCCCGGGGCAGGTGCCGAGCACCGCGGCCATGGCGTCGTGCTCGGCCTGCGTCACCCACAGGCCGTAGCCGGCCTTCACCGCGACCTGCCGGGCCACGTACGCGCAGCGGTAGGACCGGTCCGGCGGCAGCCAGGTCGCGGCGTCGCCGTCGCCCTTCTGCATGTTGAGCGGGCCGTCGACGGCGAGCAGGTTGAGCGGGTCGTTGGCGAACTGCGTGCGGCGCGCGTCGTCCCACTGCCGCGCGCCCTTCTGCCAGGCGTCCGAGAGCGCGACGACGTGGTCGATCTGCACCGCCTCGCTGGTGCCCTCGCCGCGGCGGAACTCGAGGGTGCGGCCGGAGTACGGGTCGGCGAGGGTGCCGGTGGCGACGACGCAGTCGCGGGTGCCGGGCACGAACGTCTCGCCGGTGAGGTCGCGGGCGAGGACGTCGTTGCGGGTGTCGCAGCCGTTGCGGTCGGTGTCGACCCAGCCGTCGCCGAACTCGTCGCGCTCGTAGCCGGTGCGCGGGCCGCGGCCGCGGACGTCGATCGTCGCGAGGGTCTCCAGGGCGCTGCCCGGCGGGCCGGTCACCGGTGCGGGCGCGGCGCCCGCGCCCAGGTCGCACCCCGACGTCAGGGCCACCACGGCGCCCACCACGGCGCCCAGCGCGGCGAGCGCGCGGCGGGGCGACGGGGAGGGCACGACCGACGCTACGTCGGCCGGCGGGCCCCTCCCCGCCGCGACACGCGACCCCTCCGGCGGGAGGTCGGCGCAGGTCGGTGTCCGGTCAGCGCAGGTTCGTGGTGGCCCGGTAGAGGACGGCCGGGCCGCGGGCGGTGACCGGGGCACCGGCCGGCACGAACGCCGACGTGCCGCGCTCGAGCACCACCTCGCCGTCGGCACCGGCGAGGACCGCGCGGCCCTCGGTGCACAGCACCACCTGCGGGCCGCGGGTGGTCAGCGGGCCGGCCTGCTCGTCGAGCTGGACGCGGGTGAGGTCGAAGTCGTCGACCGGCACCGGGTAGCGCAGGCCACCGGGCCCGAGCACCGGGTGCAGGACCGGGATCTTGCCGTCGGAGAAGTCGAGGACCTCGATGAGCGCGGCCAGGTCGACGTGCTTGCTGGTCAGGCCGCCGCGCAGCACGTTGTCCGAGCTGGCCATCACCTCGACGCCGGCGCCGGACAGGTAGGCGTGCAGGTTCCCCGCGGGCAGGAACACCGCCTCGCCGGGCGCGAGCTTCAGGTGGTTGCACATCAGCGAGATGACGACGCCCGGGTCGCCGGGGTAGGCCTCGGCCAGCGTGGCCGCCCACCGGTAGGTGTTGATGAACTCCGGGTCGTGCGCGGCGACGAAACCGGCGGCGCGCTCGGCCACCACCTCCACCAGGTGCGTGCGCCGCTTGCCCGACAGCGCCAGCAGCTGCGGGATGGCCGCCTGCAGCCCGCCGCGGGCCAGCGCCGCGATCGTCGGCTTGAGGTCGGGCAGCTGCAGCTTGGCCAGGCAGTGCAGCGACTCCTCGATCGGCCGGAAGCCGCACAGCGCCTCGAAGGTGGTCAGCGCGAGCAGCAGCTCGGGCTTGTGCCACGGGTCCTTGAACGTCCGCGTCGGGTCGTCCTTGGGGATCCCGGCCGCCTCCTCGGCGGCGAAGCCCGCGCGGGCCTGGGCCATCGTCGGGTGCGCCTGCAGCGACAGCGGCGCGTCGGCGGCCAGCACCTTCATGAGGAACGGCAGCCGGGCGCCGAAGCGCTCCACCACCGGGGCCCCGAGCAGCCGCTCGGGGTCGGCCGAGATCGCCGCGTCGAGCGGGCTGCCGTCGGGCAGCACGCTCGGCTGGTCGGGGTGGGCGCCCATCCACAGCTCGGCCTCGGGCTGCGCGGCCGGGCTGGGCCGGCCCAGGAGTTCGGGGATGACGGTGCGACTACCCCAGGGGTAGTTCCGGACCGCGCTGCTCAGCTGCCACATCACCGAGCAGGCTAGCGGCGGACGGGCCCGGATCGGCCCGTCCCACCCGTCTCTCCCGCCACATCACCCGGTCGGGCCGGGTGATGCCCCACCCGTTCAGTG
This sequence comes from Geodermatophilus sp. SYSU D01119, assembly GCF_054049975.1. Lineage (NCBI taxonomy): Bacteria > Bacillati > Actinomycetota > Actinomycetes > Geodermatophilales > Geodermatophilaceae > Geodermatophilus > Geodermatophilus sp. SYSU D01119. The sequence continues at coordinate 54,303 of NZ_JBJGYL010000014.1, forward strand.
GGTGGCCGCCCCCTCGCCCGTCCGGCCCTTGCGGCGGTGCAGCGTCAGGCTCAGCACGAGCACGACCACCGCCCCGACGACGAGGCCGACGACCGCGCTCGCCAGCGTGTTCACCAGCCAGCCGACCACCCCGCCGAGGGCGCCGGTCGCCTCGTGCGCGGCCTCCTCCCAGTGGTGGACGACCTCGTAGAGGGCGTGCCAGCCGAGCTCGTCGGTGCCGACCAGCAGGATGTGGCCGCCGACCCACAGCATCGCCACCGTGCCGATCACGGTGAGCGCCGCCAGCAGCCGCGGCATCGCCTTGACCAGGCCCCGGCCGAACCCGGCCACGCCCCTGCTGTCCGACCGGGACAGCCGCAGGCCGGCGTCGTCCATCTTCACGATGAGCGCGACCACGCCGTAGACGAGCACGGTGATGAGCAGGCCGACGACGACGAGGATCGCCGCCCGGGACCAGAAGCCCTCGTCGGCCACCTCGTTGAGCGAGATCACCATGATCTCGGCCGACAGGATCAGGTCGGTGCGCACGGCGCCGCGCACGAGGGTGTCCTCGTCCGGCGGGTGGTTCTCCGCGTCGCCGTGCGCGGCGGAGTGCCCGCGCAGCCGGTGCCAGATCTTCTCGGCGCCCTCGTAGCAGAGGTAGGCGCCGCCGACCATGAGGATCGGGGTGAGCAGCCACGGCAGGAACTCGCTGAGCAGCAGGATCGCCGGGAGGATGACCAGCAGCTTGTTGCGCAGCGACCCGAGCGCGATGCGCCGGATGATCGGGATCTCCCGCTGGGCGCTGATGCCCTGCACGTACTGGGGCGTGACCGCGGTGTCGTCGACGACGACCCCGGCGGCCTTCATGCTCGCCTTGCCCGCCGCGGCCCCCACGTCGTCGATCGAGGCGGCCGCGGCGCGGGCGATCAGCGCCACGTCGTCGAACAGGGCTACGAGTCCACCGGCCACGGGAGGTCCTTCCAGTCGGTCAGCAGTCGGGTGCGCTGCACGGTCGTTCGCGATCCGGTACCCCGCCCCGGCGGTGGGGACACCGGCCGTCCGGCGTCACCGCCGCTGCGCGCGTTCCTGGTCCAGCGCCAGGGCCAGGTAGACGGCGGTGAAGTCGGCGACGGCGAGCTGCCGGGCGAGCCGGGGCAGCCGGCCCCAGCGCTCGGGCTCGCCGTGCTCGGCCAGCCCGCTGACCGGCACGTTGTTCGCCGCGGCGGTGCGCAGCACCTCGGCCATGGCCTCCCGCGCCGAGCGCGGCTCCCGTTCCCCCGCGCCGTCGTGGGAGGCGGCGTCGGTGTCGCGGACGGTGAGCAGCCGCAGCCGCCGGCCGGTGTCCTCGGCGCGGTCGCGGAAGAAGTCGTCGGCGTCGGGGGTGGCCAGCGGCCCGCCGAGCACCGCGCAGGCGGCCACCCGCTGGTCGGGCAGCCGGAACCCGCTGGTGGGCAGGCCGGCGAGGGTGGCCAGCTGGTCGGCGAACCGCGCGGCGGCGGTGTCGGCCATCGGACCCTCGGCGGCGATGACCGGCAGGGCGTCGAGCAGCTCGAGCGCGAGGGTCTTCGCCGGGTTGACGAAGGACTCCTGCGCCGGGCCGCACTCCACGGCGACCTCGTCGAGGGCGGCGGCGATCGCCTCGGGGTCGGCGACCTCGGGCCGGACCAGCTCCAGCTCGGTGACCAGCCGCAGCATCGGGGTGAGCAGCGACCACAGCGTCGTGTGGCGGACCCGCGAGCGCGGCAGCGGCACGTAGGGCATCCGCGCCGTCGAGCAGGCCGCCCGCAGCGGCGCGTCCTCGGCGCCGATGCCGAGCAGGGTGACGCCGCGGCGCGCGGCCTCGTAGGCCGGGGTCACCGCGTACCGGCCCGCGCCGGTGCGGGTGGCGACGACGGCGACGTCGGCGGGCCCGGTCCACACCGGCAGGTCCGGGCCGGGGACGACGTCGACGGTGACCGGGCTGGCCGGGCCGAGCAGCGCGCGCAGCACCGACGCCGCGACCGCGCCCTCGCGGCGGGCGACGACGACCAGCCCGCGGGGGCGGCCGCCGCCGGTGACCGGCCCGAGGCCCGCCTCGTCGACCAGGCGCGAGGTCTCGCGCACCTGCGCGCCGGCGCCGGCGACGGCCGGCAGCAGCCCGCGCGGGTCGCGGGCGCGCAGCACGTCGAGGTCGTCGAGGACCTCCTCGGCCAGCTCCGGCGAGGTCATGCTCCCCCGCTCCCCCCGCGGTGACGCGCCTCGTCGAGCAGCAGGACCGGGATCCCGTCGCGGACGGGGAAGGCCCGGTCGCACTCGGTGCACAGCAGCTCGCCCGCCGCCTCGTCGACGGTGAGCGGCGCGTGGTGGGTGTCGGGGCAGGCCAGGATCTCCAGCAGCACCGGGTCCAGGCCGAGCGGTCCCGTCGCGGTCATGCGCGCACCATCCCCAGCACCCGGTCCCGGAGCTGTTCCATCCGCGCCGCGTCGGGCGCCTCCACGTTCAGCCGCAGCAGCGGCTCGGTGTTGCTCGCCCGCAGGTTGAACCACGAGCCGTCGGGCAGGTCGACGGTGAGCCCGTCGAGCTCGTCGAACGTCGCGCCCTCGGCCTCGAACGCCTCGCGGACGGCGGCGGTGCGCCCGGCGGCGTCGTCGACCCGGGAGTTGATCTCCCCGGAGGCGGCGTAGCGGCTGTAGGCGGCGGTGAGCTCCGACAGCGGCCGGGACTGCTCGCCGAGGGCGGCCAGCACGTGCATCGCGGCGAGCATGCCGGTGTCGGCGCGCCAGAAGTCGCGGAAGTAGTAGTGCGCGGAGTGCTCGCCGCCGAAGACGGCGTCGGTGCGGGCCATCTCGGCCTTGATGAACGAGTGGCCGACGCGGGTGCGCACCGGCTGCCCGCCGTGCTCGCGGACGATCTCCGGCACCGCACGCGAGGTGATCAGGTTGTGGATCACCGTCGTCCCGTGGCCCTTGGCCAGCTCGCGGACGGCGACCAGCGCGGTCACCGCCGAGGGGCTCACCGGCTCCCCGCGCTCGTCGACGACGAACACCCGGTCGGCGTCACCGTCGAAGGCCAGCCCGATGTCGGCGCCCTCGCGGACGACGGCGGCCTGCAGGTCGACCAGGTTGGCCGGGTCCAGCGGGTTGGCCTCGTGGTTGGGGAAGGTGCCGTCGAGCTCGAAGTACAGCGGGACGACATCGAGCGGCAGCCCGTCGAGCACCACCGGGACGGTGTGCCCGCCCATGCCGTTGCCGGCGTCGACGACGACCCGCAGCCGCCGGATGGCCGACAGGTCGACCAGCCGGCGCAGGTGGGCGGCGTACTCGGCGAGCAGGTCGCGCCGGGTGACCTCGCCGGTGCGGCCGGGGTCGCGGTCGTAGGCGTCGACCTCGGCCCACTCGCGGATGGTGGCCAGCCCGGACTCCTGCCCCACGGGGGCGGCGCCGGCGCGGCAGAGCTTGATGCCGTTGTACTGCGCCGGGTTGTGGCTGGCGGTGAACATCGCGCCGGGCACGTCGAGCGAGCCGGCGGCGAAGTAGAGCAGGTCGGTGGAGCCGAGCCCCGCCTCGACGACGTCGACGCCGCGGGACAGGACGCCCTCGGCGAAGGCGCGCGACAGCGGCACCGACGAGGGGCGCATGTCGTGCGCCGTCACGACGGTCGTGGCACCGCTCTCGGCGGCCACGAACTCGGCGAAGGCGGCGCCGATGCGCCGCGCCACGTCCTCGTCCCACTCGTCCGGGACCACGCCCCGGACGTCGTAGGCCTTGATGATCGACGACAGATCCGCCACAGCCCACCCTCGCGCCGGCCTCGCCCCGGGCCGACCCCGGTGCCGGACGACCCTATCCGGAGCCGCGGGCGGGTGCGCCTAGTCGAGGTCGGGGAGCACCCGGAGGTGTCCCCGCCGGGTGCCGCGGCCGTCGTCGGCCGGGTTGCGCGGGGGCTCGGGACGGGCGGCCTCGCGGACGGCGTCGGCCAGCGCGAGCAGGTCGTCGCCGGTCGGGCCGGAGTCCTCGACGTCGATCTCGTGCCGGACGACCTCCCAGCCGCGCGGCACGGTCAGCCGCTCGGCGTGGAACTCGCAGAGGTCGTAGCTGTGCGGCTCCGAGAACGTCGCCAGCGGACCCACGACGGCGGTCGACTCCGCGTAGACGTAGGTCAGGGTCGCCGCCGCCGGTTGCGCGCAGCCGCTGCGCGAGCAGCGACGTGACTGCCTCACCACCGGTTCCTCACGCGAGGCACAGTAGCCCCGCCCACGGGGTCCGGCGAGCAGGCGCACCGGTCCAGCGCACCACCTCTCCCATCCAACCCGACGTCCCCGCGCGCCCCGGGACCGGGTCCGCCCGGGCCCGCGGCGGACCCGCCGGACCCTGCCGGGCCCCGCGCGCGCTGCCCGCCCCCGCGGGCGCGCCGTACGCTCGGCGCGCCATGAGCCGACCCGCCCCGCGACCCTCCTCCGGCCGTTCCCGCTCCCGCCGCGACCGCCACGGCCGCGGCCTGCGCGGGCGCCTGGTACCCGAGGAGGTCCCGCTCTCGCGCAGCCGCGCCGAGCAGTTCGACGACCTGGTGCTCGACGCGGTCGAGGACATCGAGCGCCGCTGGGAGCGCGAGCTCGCCGGGGTGGAGTTCGCCGTCGAGGACGTGCCGTGGGTGGACCACACCGACCCCGACGAGGTGGTGCTGGACCCCGACGTGCTCGACGACGGGACGGTGCCGCTGGCCCGGGTGCTGCCGGCGCACCGCGAGGACGGCCGCGAGGTGCCGCCGCGGATCGTCGTCTACCGGCGGCCGCTGGAGATCCGGGCGCACGACCGCGACGACCTCGCCGACCTCGTCCGCGACGTCGTCGTCGACCAGGTGGCGGTGCTGCTCGGCCGCGACCCCGAGGAGATCGACCCCACGGGCTGAGGCCCCACGGGTCAGCGCTCGACCGGGCTGCCCAGCTCCTCGGCCATGCCGCGCGCCTCGTCGAGGCGGGCGCGGGCGAAGGCGACGTCGAGACCGTCGCCGCGGTCGGCGCGGGTGAGCCGCGCGGCCAGCTGCTCCAGGGCGACGGCGTGCCACAGCAGGCCGACGTCGGGCTCCTCCCAGCCGGCGGTGCGCGAGAGCACCACCTCGCCGATCTGCGCGCGGTCCTGCGCGTCGGGCGTGGTCGCCCACAGCGTGAGCAGGTCGCGGTGCCGGGGTGCCGCGCGCACGCCGGACCACTCGAGGACGACGACCCGGTCGCCGTCGTCGGCGCCGTCGGCGTCGAGGACGACGTTCGCTGCGCGGTAGTCGCCGTGCCCGACCTCCGACAGCGGCAGCTGCGCCGCGGCGGCGCGGACGGCCCGGAGCTCCCCCATCCGCAGGCCGCCGCGCAGCAGCCGGCCGGTGTCGCCGACGGTGCTGCGCGCCCGGCGCAGCGCCGGCCCGGCCGGAGGGGTCCACGGCTGGCCCGGCGGCACGGGCAGCGGCGCGATGCGGACGGCGGTCTCCACCGCCGCGGCCGTCCACCGCTGGCCGCCGGAGGCGCCCGGGTGCACGCGGCGGGACAGCAGCCAGCGGCCGTCGTCGGCGGCGGCGAGCACCTCGGGGACGCCGACCTGCCGCTCCTCGGCCCAGCGCCGGCCGCGCAGCTCCGCCCGCAGCCGGCGGCGGCCGCTCTCGGTGACGGCGAGGTCGAGGACGCGGTCGGCGAGCACGCCCTGCACCACGCCCAGCCGGGCGCTGAGGTCGGCGACCGCGGTCACCGGCTGGGTGACGCCCAGCTCGGCGAGCAGCGAGGCCACGCGGTCACGGACACCGGACGACGTCGACCCGCTGTCTGCCACAGCCGGATCGTGTCAGGCCCCCCGTCCGGCCGCGACGGCTGATCCACCCGGGTCGCCCTGCGATGCTCTGCGGGATGGAGTCCACCGCGCCGGTCGCCGCCTGGGTGGTGCTGGGCGTGGCGCTGGCGGGCCTCGCCGCCGTCGCGGTGCTCCTGGCCCGCACCCGGCCGGCGGTGCGCCGCCCGGCCACGCGGCCCGCTGTCCCCACGCCGGCGCCCGCCTCCCGCTGGGCGCAGGACGACCTGCCCGGCTTCCTCGACGCGCCGCCGGGGACGCCGCTCCCGCCGGCGGTCCCGGCGCCGGAGCCCCCGGTCCCGGACGGGCCCGGCGACGACGGCGACGCCGGCCGAGCGGTGGCCGTCCTCGGCGCGGCGGCGCTGGCGCTGGTCGCCGTCCTGGCCGGGGTCGCCCTGGCCGCGCGGGACGACCCCGCCTCCTCGCCCGCTCCCCCGCCGGTCGCCACGCCCGCTCCTCCGCCGCCGGCGCCGTCCCCGGCCGCACCGTCGCTGCCCCCGGTCCCGGCCGACCCGCTGCCCGGCGAGCGGGGCGCGGGCCTGCTCGCCGCACGGTCGGTGCCCCTCGGCGACACCGGCGTCAGCGCCCGGCTGGCCCTGGGCGGCCTGGTGCTCGAGCGGCGCGCGGTCGGGGTGAGCGTCGGCTACCCCGCCGTCAGCGTCACCGTGGGCGAGGGCGGGGCGGCGCTCGCGCACCTGCGGCTGGTCACCTGGAACTGCCTGGGCAGCACCGCGCCGGAGGACCCGGCGGCGGCCGGCTGCACGGCCACCGGCGTCGAGTACGCCGACCTGCCGGCCCCGGCGCTCGGGGTCACCCGTGACGGCGACGCCCTCCGGCTGGCGGGCCGCTTCCCCACCTACACGCGACCCAACGGCACCCCGCCGGCCTACACCGGCCGCGTGTACGACCTCAGCGTCACGGTCGCGCCGGCGGAGCCGCCGCGCGGCGGCGAGGCCCCCGCCGAGGGCACGCTGTTCCTCGGCACCGACCGGGCGGAGTCGCTGCCCGACCCGTCGCTCAGCCGGATCCGCGTCCCCGGCTGAGCCGCCGGCCCGCCGGCGCGCTCACGGGGAGCAGGGGGACGACCCGGTCCACGGCCGCGCGGACGACCCTGCCGCGGCCGGTGAGCGACACGCCGACCAGCGGCGCGCCCCGCTCCTCGCGCAGGCCGCCGACCTCGGAGCGTCCCCACCAGGGCAGCCGGTCGTCGCCGTCGAGCAGGGTGAGCAGCCCGGCGCGCAGCCGCCCGCCGTCGCGGACGGTGGCCACCTCGAGCCGGCCGGCCGCCGCGTGCAGCCGGGCGGCGGCGCGGACGAGGGCGGCCGCGCGGCGGTCGCGGACCTCGGCGAGGAGGTCGGGCAGGGCGGCGTCGAGGTCGCGGGCGTCGCGACTGCGGACGAGTTCCCCGGTGGGGACGGCGCCGAGGTCGTCGACCAGGCGGCTGCTGCGGGCACGGGCGAGCGCGGCGTCGGGCCGCCGCCGCGCCAGCGCGCGCACGGTCGGGTCGCCCAGCGGGAGCCCGGTCAGGCGCATCCGCCAGGGGCGGCGCAGCGCCGTCAGCACCCCGAGCACGCCCGCGGCGAGGGCGTCGGCGACGTCGTCGTCGCGGGCGAGCAACCGCGCGGCGGGACGGCCGCCCGGCACGGGCAGCCCGTCACCGAGGAGCGTCGCGGTGACCACCGGGCCGGCGGTCGCGAGGGCCAGCAGCGCCAGCCCGTCGGGGCCGGCGGACCCGCCGCGTCCGGCCACCACCGCCACGGGCAGCGGCCGGGGCCGGCGGTACGCCGACTCCACCGACAGCACGGTGGTGAGCCAGGGCGCCGAGGCGGTCAGCGGTGCCCGCAGGTCGCGGGCCAGCGGCACGGCCGCGCGCAGCTCGCGCACCACCTGCGCCCGGCCGCGTGCGACCCGGGTGCGCGCGTCCCCCACCCGCTCATCCGACCACAGGGACGCCGCAGCCCCCGGCGGCGGTGCCGCCGGGGGCTGGTGAGGAGAGGCCGGGGTCTCGCACGTCGGTGTGTCGGACGGCCCGTCGGGCGGCCGGCCGGCCACCCCGGAGGATCAGATGGCGCGACGGCGCAGGCGGCGGCGCTCCCGCTCGGAGAGCCCGCCCCAGATGCCGAAGCGCTCGTCGTTGGCCAGCGCGTACTCGAGACACTCGGCCTTGACCTCGCAGCCGGTGCAGATCTTCTTCGCCTCGCGCGTGGAGCCGCCCTTCTCGGGGAAGAACGCCTCCGGGTCGGTCTCGGCGCACAGCGCGCGCTCCTGCCAGGACGCGATGTCGTCGGTCAGGCCCATGCCGAGCATGCCCATCAGACCCTGGTCGGCGGCGCCGGCGCCCCGGCCGGACCGCTCGGCTCCGCTGACGTAGTCACTCAGCCACGAGACCTCTGCCATGACGATGCGTCCCCTCTCGCTGTCGTCCGGGGCGCGGTGCGCCGGGTTCCTCCCGGCGCTCGCCTGCGCCTCACACCGCCGGAATTACACGCGTGTCGTTGCCCGAGCGTCAACATCGCCCGGTGTAAGCGGTTGACCACACCCGTCACACCCATCACGGATCGTTCGTCAGTTCTCGTGCACCTTCGCAACACGCCCGTCGAACAGTGGACAAGTGCCCATGGGGCACGATGACTTTCGTGGAGATCGTCGTCCTCGCCGGAGGTGTCGGAGGAGCCCGCTTCCTCACCGGGCTGCGGGACGTGGCACCGCCCGGGTCGGTCACCGCGGTGGTCAACACCGGCGACGACGTGACGATGCACGGCCTGCGGATCTGCCCCGACCTCGACAGCGTGGTCTACACGCTCGGCGGCGGCATCGACCCGGAGCGTGGCTGGGGCCGCACCGGCGAGACCTGGACGGTCAAGGAGGAGCTGGCCGCCTACGGCGCCGAGCCCACCTGGTTCGGCCTCGGCGACCGCGACCTCGCCACCCACCTGGTCCGCACCCGGATGCTCGACGCCGGCTACCCGCTCTCCGACGTCACCGCCGCGCTGGCCACCCGCTGGGAGCCGGGCGTCACCGTGCTGCCGATGAGCGACCAGCGGGTCGAGACGCACGTCGTGGTCGACGACCCGGACACCGGCCGCCGCGGCGCCATCCACTTCCAGGAGTGGTGGGTGCGCCACCGCGCGCGGCTCGACGCGCACGCGTTCGTGCAGGTCGGCGCCGAGCGGGCCCGCCCGGCACCGGGCGTGGCCGAGGCGCTGGCCCGGGCCGACGCCGTGCTCCTCGCGCCGTCGAACCCCGTGGTGTCGATCGGCACGATCCTCGGCGTGCCCGGCCTGCGCGAGGCGCTGCTGGCCACCCCGGGCCGGATCGTGGGGCTGTCCCCCGTCGTCGACGGCGCCGTGGTGCGCGGGATGGCCGACCGCTGCCTGCCGGTGGTCGGCGTCGAGGTCAGCGCCGAGGGCGTGGGCCGGCACTACGGCGCCCGCTCCGACGGCGGCCTGCTCGACGCGTGGCTGGTGCACACCGGCGACCCGGCGCAGGTGCCCGGCGTCGACGTGCGCGCCGTCCCGCTGCTCATGGACTCGCCGGGGGCCACTGCCGCCATGGCCCGCGCCGCCCTGGACGCCGCGGGTGTCTGACGAAGGACCCCTCCGCCCCCCGCCGCTCGCGAGCTCGCGACGGGCCCCTGCGGAGGGGCCGACGGTGGGCATCTCCGTTCATCCGGTCCTGGGGCTGCCCGAGTTCACCGCCGGCGACGACCTGGCCGGCGCGGTGGCCGCCGCCGCGCCGTGGCTGGCCGACGGCGACGTCGTCGTCGTGACCTCGAAGGTCGTGTCGAAGGTGGAGGGCCGGGTGGTCCCGGTGCCGCCGGGCGCCGACCGCGAGGCGGTGCGCCAGCGGGCCATCGACGAGGAGACCGTGCGGGTGGTGGCCCGCCGCGGGCCGCTGAAGATCGTCGAGACGCGGCACGGCTGGGTGGTCGCCGCGGCCGGCATCGACGCCTCCAACGTGCCCGGCGACTCGCTGGTCCTGCTCCCGGAGGACGCCGACGCCTCCGCGCGCCGCCTGCGCGTGCGGCTGCGGGAGCTGCTCGGCGTCGACGTGGCGGTGGTCGTCAGTGACACCTTCGGCCGCACCTGGCGGGAGGGGCTCACCGACGTCGCGGTGGGATCGGCGGGGATCGCCGCGCTGACCGACCACCGCGGCGACGTCGACGCGCACGGCAACCGGCTGGAGACCACGCAGGTCGCCGTCGTCGACGAGCTCGCCTCGGCCGCCGACCTGGTGAAGGGGAAGCTCGGCGGGGTGCCGGTCGCCGTCGTCCGGGGGCTGCCCTTCGAGCGGCTCGACGAGGACCCCGGCACCCGGCCGCTGGTGCGGCTGGGCCCCGGCGACCTGTTCCCCTACGGCAGCCGCGACCTGGTGGCCACCCGCCGGCCGGCCGCCGACCTGGTGCCGCGGCCCGGCGACCGCGAGGCGGTGGCCGAGGCGTTCCGGGTGGCCAGCGCCGCGCTGCCGGAGTTCCCGGTGGTGCTGCGGCACGGCGGCGAGGGCGACGGCGCCGTCGACGTGCACCTGACCGAGCGGGCCACCACCACGGCGGCGCTCAACCTCGGCGCGCTGATCGGGGCCGTCGTGGTGCAGCTGCACGCCGAGGGCTGGTCGACCCGCTGGGAGCCGGTGGGCAGCCCGGGCGGCTCCTCCCTCGTCGGGAGGTTGTGGCTCGGCTCCCCGCGCGCCTGACCAGCAGGTCTCGGTAGCGTCCGCCGTCATGCGGGGGATCATCCTGGCCGGGGGCACCGGCAGCCGCCTGTTCCCGATCACCCAGGCGGTCAGCAAGCAGCTGATGCCCGTCTACGACAAGCCGATGGTCTACTACCCGCTCTCGACGCTGATGATGGCCGGCGTCCGCGAGGTGCTGGTGATCACCACCCCTGGCGACCAGGCGGCCTTCCGCGCCCTGCTCGGCGACGGCGCCCGGCTCGGGATGCGGATCGAGTACGCGGTGCAGGAGCGTCCCGAGGGCCTCGCGCAGGCGTTCCTCATCGGCGCGGACTTCGTCGGGGACGAGGCGGTCGCGCTGGTCCTCGGCGACAACATCTTCTACGGCGCGGGCCTCGGCACGGCGCTCGGCCGCCTCCCGGAACCCGACGGCGGGCACGTGTTCGCCTACCACGTGGCCAACCCGGCCGACTACGGCGTCGTGGAGTTCGACCCGTCCGGCCGCGTGCTGTCCATCGAGGAGAAGCCCGCGACGCCGAAGAGCTCCTACGCGGTGCCGGGCCTGTACTTCTACGAGTCCTCGGTGGTCGAGGTGGCCCGCTCGATCCGGCCCAGCGCGCGCGGCGAGCTGGAGATCACCGCCGTCAACGAGCACTACCTGCGCGAGGGCCGGCTGACCGTGACCGTCCTCGACCGCGGGACCGCCTGGCTGGACACCGGGACCTTCACCTCGTTGCGTCAGGCGACGGAGTTCGTCTCGGTGGTCGAGGAGCGGCAGGGCCTCAAGATCGGCTGCATCGAGGAGGTCGCCTGGCGGCAGGGCTGGCTCGACGACGACGGCCTGCGCCGCGCCGCCGAGCCGCTGGCCAAGAGCGGCTACGGCGACTACCTGCTGCGCCTGCTCGAGGACCGCTAGATCCGGATCTCCCGCGAGATCTGCACACTCGGGGCCTCCCGCGCCGGGAAGGTCCCGAGTGTGCAGATCTCGCGGACGGGAGCGCTAGATCCGCTTGTAGTCGGTCGGCGCCACGCGGGGGCCGCGGCGGGGCGGCATGCTCCCGCCCAGGTGCAGCAGCCGGACCACCCGCTGGCGGTGCCCGCGCCAGGGCTCGAGCAGCACCATCATCCCGTCGTCGTCGGTCTTGCGGCCGGCCAGCGACCAGCCCACCAGGTTCTTGAGGTGGTAGTCGCCGTAGCTGACGGTGTCGGGGCAGCCCAGCGTGCGCTGCACGACCTCGGCCGCCGTCCACACGCCGATGCCGGGGACGGTGCGCAGCCGGCGCTGCAGCGTCGGGGAGTCGCAGTCGCCGTCGGGCTCGAGCGCGTGGGCCACCGAGGCGACGTGCCGCAGCGCCCGCCGCCGGGCGCCGTCGAGGCCGGCGCGGTGCCACTCCCAGTCGGGGATCTCCAGCATCCGGCGCGGGGGGAACAGCACCCGCATGCCCTCGGGCGCGGGGCCCGGGGCGGGCTCGCCGGCCAGCCGCAGCAGCGCGCGCCAGACGCGGTGCGCCTCGATGACGGTGACCTTCTGCTCCAGCACCGCGGGCACGAGCGCGTCCCAGGTGCGGCCGGTGCGGCTCAGCGGCAGGTCGGGCGTGCGCCGCGCGATCTCGCGCAGCAGCGGGTGGCCGCTCGGGTCGAAGCCGGCCGGGTCGTCGTGCGCGCCGAGCCACCCGGGCACCGCCGTCCCGGCCCACTCCGCCCCGGGACCCCACGCCAGCACCTGCACCTCGCCGCCGCGGGAGGTGATGCGGACGGTGGCCGGCCCGCAGGGCGTGGTGGTCGTGCGCCAGACGGCGTCGCCGTCCCACCGCATCGTGGGGTCGCTCGCGCCGCGCTGGTGCGGGCGCAGGACGGCCTTCAGGTCGAAGGTCCAGTCCGGCCGCCAGCAGTCGGCGAAGTCCGCGCCGGCGGGAGCCGGTGCGGGGTGGTGCGCCGGCGGGGTCGGGGCCGGCAGTGCTGTGGTCACGCGGTTCTCCGGGGAAGAGGGAGAGGAACGGCCCCCGTCAGCGGGGCGCCATGCGCAGGGCGCCGTCCATCCGGATGGTCTCGCCGTTGAGGTAGCCGTGCTCGATGATGCCGAGTGCCAGCTGCGCGAAGTCGTCGGGGCGGCCCAGCCGCTTGGGGAACGGGATCCCGTTGGCCAGCGCTGTGCGCGCCTCCTCGGGCAGGCTGCCGAGCAGCGGGGTGTCCACGAGGCCCGGCGCGATCGTGCAGACGCGCACGCCGACGCTGGCCAGGTCGCGGGCCGCCGGCAGCGTCATGCCGACGATGCCGCCCTTGGACGCGGCGTAGGCGATCTGGCCGATCTGCCCGTCGAAGGCCGCGATGGAGGCGGTGTTGACGACGACGCCGCGCTCGCCGTCCTCCTCCGGCTCGGTGGCGGCCATCGCCGCGGCGGCGAGGCGCAGCACGTTGAAGGTGCCGACCAGGTTCACCTGGACCGTGCGCAGGAACGGCTCGAGGTCGTGGGCGGTGTTGCCCTTGCCGACGGTGCGCTGCGCCCAGCCGATGCCGGCGCAGTTGACGGCGATCCGCAGCGGCCGGTCCTTGCCGGTGGCGTCGGCGATCGCCGCGGCGACCTGCGCCTCGTCGGTGACGTCGGTGCGGACGAACGTCGTGTGCCCGCCCAGCTCGCCGGCCAGCGCGGTCCCGCGCTCCTCGTTGAGGTCGGCGACGGTGACCGCGGCGCCGCGCGCGGCGAGCGCGCGGGTGGTGGCCTCCCCGAGGCCCGAGGCCCCGCCGGACACGACAGCTGCGACGTCGAAGCTCTGCATGCCCGGCATTCGACCACGCCGCCGCCCGGCCGCGGCACCGGGTGCCCGCGGTCCCACCCGCCGGGCGCGTCAGCGGCGGCGGGGTGCGGCCGGCGCGCGGCGACGGGCGAGCAGCAGCGCCGGGCCGCCGGCCACCGCGACCGCCAGGACGGCCGTCCGCCGCGCCGGCGGGTCGACCACCAGCTCCTCGTCCAGGCCGGTGGCCGGCCCCGCCGCGTAGGTGCACGTCGTCCCCGGCGGCAGCCAGCTGCGACTCGGCTCGCCGTACACCGAGCTGCCCGGCGTCAGCTCGCAGGCGGCGCCGCCCACCACGCGGCGACGAGCAGCACGGAGGCCGCCCACACGGCCACGCCCAGCCGCACCGCCCACCGGGCGCGCACGTGGCGCTCAGCTGAAGCGCGCACCGAAGCGCTCCTCCACGGCGGCGAGGAGCTGCTTGACCCGCTCGGCGTCGGACACCGGGCAGACCATCGTGACGTCGCGGGTGGCCACCACGACGCTGTCGCGGACTCCGACCAGCGCGACCAGGTGGTCGGGGTCGTCGCTCAGCACGATGTTGCCCGCGCTGTCGAGGGCGACCGCGAGCCCGGAGACGGCGTTGTCGCCGGTGACCGCCAGCGTCTGCGCCAGCGCAGGCCACGAGCCCACGTCGAGCCACTCGACGTCGAGGTCGGCCACCAGCACCCGGCCGGGCTCGGTGGCCGCGGGCTCGAGCACCGCGTAGTCGACGCTCGTCTTCGGCAGCGTCGGGAAGACCTCGGCGAGGACGGCGTCGCGCTCCGGGCCCGCCGGCGTGGCCACCACGCGGGCCAGCCCCTCGGCGGAGGCGGGCAGGTGGTCGGCGAGCGCGTCGAGCACGGTGCGCGCCCGCCAGACGAACATGCCGGAGTTCCACAGGTACTCGCCCGAGGCGAGGTAACCCTCGGCGGTGGCGCGGTCGGGCTTCTCCTTGAACGCCGCGGCCTCGGCGACGCCGGGCACCCCGGTGGCCCCGCCGCGGCGGACGTAGCCGAAGCCGGTGGCCGGGGCGGTGGGCGTGATGCCGAGGGTGACCAGCGCCCGCGGCCGGGCGGACAGGGCGTCGAAGGCGGTGGTCAGCGTGGCGGCGAAGCGCTCGACCGGGCGGATGACGTGGTCGGCGCTCACCACGGCGAGCTCGGCGTCGGGGTCGGCCTCGGCCACCAGCGCGGCGGCCAGCCCGACGGCGTTGGCGGTGTCGCGGGCGACCGGCTCGAGGACCAGCCGGTCGGCGCGCAGCCGGGGCAGCGCCGCGCGCACCTGCTCGCCGTAGCGCGCCGCGGTGCACACCCAGATCCGCTCGGCCGGCAGCACCGCCTCCAGCCGCTCGAACGCCTCGGCGAGCAGGCTGTGCGCCCCTCCCCCGGGCTCGGCGACGACGTCGAGCAGCTGCTTGGGCCTGGCCGCCCGCGACAGCGGCCACAGCCGCGTGCCCGAGCCGCCGGCCATGACGACCGCGTGCCTCACCGGCGTGTCTCCCCCTCGTCGGCGGACAGCTCCGCCAGGTCGTTGCGGACCATCGTCGCCACCATCTCCTCGAAGCCGACCGTCGGCGCCCAGCCGAGCCGCTCGCGCAGCCGGGACGGGTCGCCGACGAGCACCTCGGCGTCGGCCGGGCGCACCAGCCCGGGGTCGGAGGTCAGCAGCGGCTCCCAGTCGGCGATGCCCACCTCCGCGAAGGCGGCCGCCACCAGGTCTCGCAGGCTGTGCGCCACCCCCGTCGCGACGACGTAGTCGCCGGCCTCGGGCGCCTCGACGGCGAGCAGCATCGCGGCGGTGTAGTCCGGCGCCCAGCCCCAGTCCCGCCGGACGTCGAGGTTGCCGAGGACGAGCCGGTCGGCCCGGCCCGCGGCGATGGCGGCGACGCCGCGGGTGATCTTGCGCGTGACGAACCGCTCGGGCCGGCGCGGCGACTCGTGGTTGAACAGCACCAGCGAGCTCGCGTGCAGGCCGCGCTCCCGGTACATGCCCACGGACCGGTGCGCGACGGCCTTGGCGACGCCGTAGGGGTTCACCGGCGAGACCGGGGACTCCTCGGTGACCGGCCCGCCGGTGGCGCCGGCGAACACCTCGCCACTGGAGGCCTGCACCAGCCGCACCGGCGTGCCGTCCTCCGCCCGGCGGAGGAGGTGCTCCAGCAGCGCGAGCACCGCCCGGCCGTTGACGTCGAGGGTGCCGACCGGGTCGTCCCAGCTCGCCGCCACGCTGGAGGCGCCGGCCAGGTTGAACACCCAGTCGGGCCCGACGTCGTCGACCAGCCCCGGCAGCGCGCCGGGGTCGCGCAGGTCGGCGGCGTGCACCGTCAGCGCGTCCCCGAGCGCGGCCAGGTGGGCGGGCAGCGGCCCGCCCGCTCCGCTGACGGAGCCGCCGCTGACGGTGCCGTGGACCCGGTGGCCGGCCGCGACCAGCTGCTCGGCGAGGTAGCCCCCGTCCTGGCCGCCGATCCCGGTGACCAGTGCGAGCGCCACGTCAGCCGGCCAGCGCGCGCTGCTCCGCGAGGTCGTTCTCGACCATCATCTGGACCAGCTGCTCGAACCCGACCCTCGGCTCCCAGCCGAGCTGCTCCTTCGCCTTGGAGGCGTCCCCGATGAGGAGGTCGACCTCGGCCGGGCGGAGGAAGGCGGGGTTGAGCTTGACGTACTGGTCCCAGTCGTCGATCCCGACGGCCGCGAAGGCGACGTCGAGCAGCTCGCGGATGGAGTGGGTCTCCCCCGTGGCGACGACGTAGTCGTCGGCCTGCTCCTGCTGCAGCATCCGCCACATGGCGTCGACGTAGTCGCCGGCGAAGCCCCAGTCGCGGCGGGCGTCGAGGTTGCCCAGCTCCAGGTCCTTCTGCAGGCCCAGGGAGATGCGGGCGACGGCGCGGGTGACCTTGCGGGTGACGAACTCCGGCCCGCGGCGCGGCGACTCGTGGTTGAACAGGATCCCCGAGGACGCGTGCATCCCGTAGGACTCGCGGTAGTTGATCGTCATGTAGTGACCGAAGACCTTGGCGACGCCGTAGGGCGAGCGCGGCCACAGCAGGGTGCTCTCCCGCTGCGGGACCTCCTGCACCTTGCCGAACATCTCCGAGCTCGACGCCTGGTAGAAGCGGATCCGGCCCGGGTCGTCGCCGCAGGACAGCCGCACGGCCTCGAGCATGTTGAGCACGCCCTTGCCGGTGACGTCGGAGGTCAGGTGGGCGTTCTCCCAGGAGTAGGCCACGAAGGAGATCGCGCCGAGGTTGTAGACCTCGTCGGGCTGTGCGGTCTGCACCGCGCGCAGCAGGCTGGAGAGGTCGGTGAGGTCACCGAACAGCAGCTTGAGGCCGGGGATCTGCCGCGCGATCTCCACCTTGGGGTTGTTCTGGCCCCGGACGAGCCCGTAGACCTCGTACCCCTTGTCGAGCAGGAGCTCGGACAGGTACAGGCCGTCCTGCCCGGTCACCCCGGTGATCAGCGCGCGCTTCATCGACTCCACTTCCTCGCGACGGTGTTCGGCGCCGATGCTCGCACGCCCGCGGCCGGATGAGGCCCGGTTCCGGTCGCGGATCACCCGTCCGGCGGCGCGTCTAGGGCGTGCGCGCCCGCCGCGCGGCGCGGCCGACGTCGTCGGCCCGGCGCTGGAACCGCGCCCCGGCGGCCACCCGGCCGCTGACGTAGCTGACCAGCATCCGGCCGCCGAGCCCGGCCCGCAGGGCCGCCCGCAGCGGCGCGTTCCGGCGGCCGGGGTACTGCCCGGCCAGGTAGCGCAGCGCACTGGTGTGGTGCACCCGCTGCATGCGGTGCGGCTCGCGGCGGGTGGCGTGCCCGCCCTCGTGGACGACGACCGCCGACGGCGCGTAGACGTGCAGGTAGCCGGCCCGGCCGAGGCGCTCGGCGAGGTCGACGTCCTCGAAGTACATGAAGTAGCCGGGGTCGAAGCCGCCGACGGCGCGGAACGCCCCGAGGTCGACGAGGAAGCACGAACCCGACAGCCAGCCGGCGGTGCGCTCCCGCGGGGCCTCGCGCTCGCGGCGGTAGCGCGCCGTCCAGGGGTTCCCCGGCCACGCCCAGCCGAGCAGGGCGTGGCCGGCGCCGGTGGACAGCCGCGGCAGGTCGCGGGCGGAGGGGTAGAGCTCGCCCTCGGGCGTGCGGATGGCCGGGCCCACGGTGGCCGCTCGCGGCCAGCGGGCGGCGACGGCGAGCAGCTCGTCGACGGCGCCGGCCTCGAAGCGGACGTCGGGGTTGGCGACCAGGGCGTACCGGCCCGCCGCCCCGGCCAGGCCCGCGTTGACCGCCGCGCCGTAGCCGACGTTGCCGCCGGTGCGCAGCAGGCGCACGTGCGGGTGGCGCGCGGCGACGTCCTCGGGCACGCCGTCGGTGGAACCGTTGTCGGCGAGCACGACCTCGACCGGGCGGGTGGTGGCCTCCGCCAGGGAGGTGACGAACCCCTCGAGCGCCTCGCCCGGGGAGTAGGTGACGGCGACGACGCGCAGCGGCCCCGCGTGCTCGGCGCTCATGTGCCCGACACTAGAGGCCGCGTCCCGGGGCCTGCCCGACACCCGGGGCGCACGGGGACCCAGGGCACGCGCGACACGACGACGACCGACCGAGGGGACCAGCGTGGCCAACAGCGCGCCGCCGGCCGAGCACGAGGACACCGGCGAGGTGCCCGTCGTCCCACCCGTGCGGGGGCGGGACCGGCGGCCGGTGCTCGGCTGGGCCGCGGCGGGCGCGGTGGTCGGCGGGCTGTTCTTCCTCGTGGTGTCGCGCGCCCTCATCGACGACACCTACATCACGCTCTCCTACGTCCGGAACGTGGCGTCCGACCTGCACTGGGGCCTGATCCCCACCGAGACGGCCAACAGCGCCACCTCGCCGTTCAACGTCCTCTCGCTGGCGGCGGTCACCTGGCTGGTGTCGCTGGTCACCGGTGACGTCCGGCCGGTGCTCGGCCTGGGGATCGCCACCGTCGCCTGGTGCGCGCTGCTCACCGGGGTCACCGCCGCCACGGCGCGGCGCCTGGGCCGCTCCGGCGCGTGGTCGGTGGCGCTCCTGGCCGTGGTGCTGGCCAACCCGTTCCTCAACTCCGCGATCGGCCTCGAGGTGCTGCCGATCGCGGCGCTGCTCGCGGCGCTGACCTGGGCGGCGGTGTCCGGCCGCACCGCGGCGTTCGGGCTGCTGGCCGGGGTCCTGGTGCTCACCCGGCTCGACCTCGGCGTGATCGTCGCCGCGGTGTTCCTGCTCACCCCGGCCGTCCGCGGCTGGCGCGCACCGGCCGTGGCCACCGCCGTGGCCCTGCCGTGGTTCACGTTCAGCTGGACGGTCCTGGGCTCCGCGATCCCGGACACCTTCGTGATCAAGACCCTGCAGCGCTCGTTCGGGGACTTCACCTTCGCCAACGGCCCCTTCACCCTCTGGCTCGACCGGGGCGTGCTGCAGCTGTCGCTCGCCTTCGTCCCGGCGCTCGCGGGCGTCGCCGTCGCGGTGGCCCTGGCCGTGCCGCGGGTGCGCCGCGCCCATCCGGGCGTCGCCGGCCCGCTCGCGGGGCTGGTGGTGGGCGGGCTGGCCTGGTACGGCGCGTACTCGCTGCTCCAGGTGCCGCCCTACCAGTGGTACTACGTGCCGACGACGGTGGCGCTGGCCACCGCCGGCGTCCTCGGCGCGGCGCTGTTCCTGCCCGCGCCGCGGCTGCCGGCCGTCCGGTACGCCGTCCCCCTCGGCCTCGCCGCGCTGGCCGGCGCGCTGCTCGCCGTCACCTCCGGCGACCGCCCGCTGCCGTGGGACCGCCCCGTCTACTTCGGCGCGTGGGCCCTGCCCGAGGAGTACCGGGAGATCGGCGCGGAGGTCGCCGCGATCGTGGGCGACGACACCGTGGAGGCGCCCGGCGAGATCGGCACGCTGGCCTACGCGTGCGGCTGCGAGATGGTCGACTACTTCTCCGACCGGGGCATCGCCGTCGGCCTGGTGGAGGAGCGCACCGAGCGGGCCGGCCCGCTGATGCGCGCGCTGCTCGACGCGAACTTCGCCCGCCTCGACCGCGACGACGAGCCGCTCGCGCCGGAGTGGCGGCTGCGCTGGACGCAGGGCCCGGTGCCGGACGGCGCGATCACCTGGCCCACCGACTCCCCCGCCACCGGGCCGGCCACCATCTACCTGGAACGGGTCCCGTGACCGGGGCGGCGCGCCCGTCCGGTCGCCTAGGGTCGAGGGGTCCGACCCCCGAGGCAGCGGCGGCGGCCACCGGGACGGACCGGTCGGCTCCCGCCCGAGGAGCAGGTCCCGTGCAGACGTCCCAGGCGAGCCCGTCGTCGTCGGTGTCCCCGGCGTCCCCGCGGTCGCGCCGCACCGAGCGGACCGACCTGCTGCTGGCCGGCGGGGCCGCCGTCGTCGCGGCGCTGTGCTTCCTGCTGGTGCGCGCCAGCCTCATCGACGACGCCTACATCACCCTGTCCTACGCGCGGAACCTCGCCGAGGAGTTCCACTGGGGGCTGACCCCGTTCCGGACGGCGAACAGCGCCACCTCCCCGCTCAACGTGCTGGTCCTCGGGCTGGCCGCGTTCGTGGTCCGCGACCCGGTGTGGGGCCTGGGCGTGGTGTTCGTGGTGCTCACCGCGCTGCAGGCGCTGGGCCTGGCCCGGCTGGCCCGGCGCCTCGACCTCTCCCGCGGCGCGGCGGTCGCGGCGACGGCGCTGCTGCTGCTGTCCCCGCTGTTCCTCGCGATCGTCGGCATGGAGATGACGCTGGCGCTCACGCTGGCGGTCTGGGCGACGGTGGCCGCGGCCGAGCGGCGGCCGGTCCTCTTCGGCGCGCTGGCCGCGCTGCTGGTGCTCACCCGCGTCGACCTCGCCGTCTTCCCGCTGGTGCTGCTGCTGGCCACCCCGGGACTGCTGCGCCGCACGCACGTCGTCCTCGGCACGGCGCTGCTGGTGGCCGCGCCCTGGTACGTCTTCAGCTGGGTGGCGCTGGGCGCCCTGGTGCCCGACACGCTGGTCATCAAGACGGTGTCCACCGGCGCGTGGGGGCCGTGGGACTTCGCCAACGGCTGGCAGCTCTACCTCGAGCGCTACCCGGCGGCCACGGTGCTCGCCGCGGTGCCGGCCCTGGCCGGGCTGCTGGCGCTCGTCGCCTGGCCGTTCCTGCGGCGCAGCGCCCGCTGGGCGGGCCTCGGCCCGGTCGTGGCGCTCGGCGCCGGCGGGGTGCTGCACGCGGTGGCCTACTCGCTGCTCGCGCCGCCGCCGTTCCACTGGTACTACGCGCCCTCGGTCGGCGCGCTGACCGTCACCGCGGCCTTCCTCGGCGCCGCGGCCGCCGGGCGCCGGCCCGCCACCGCCGACGCCACCGCCACCGCCGACGCCCCCACCCCCGCGGGGCGGCGGCCCGTGGCGCTGCTGGCGGCGGGCCTGGCGGCCGCGCTGCTGCTGGTCGACGCCGCCTTCGCGCTGCAGCGCGGGGTGCCGTGGGAGATGACGCCGATCACCACGAACTGGGCCACCGCCGAGCAGTACCTGGCGATCGGTGAGGACCTGCGCACCGAGGTCGGCGACGACGTCGTCCGCAGCCCCGGCGAGATCGGCACGCTCGCCTACGCGTGCCGGTGCGACATCGTCGACCCGTTCTCCGACCGCGGGACGCTGCTGCCGCAGATCGACCAGCGCCAGGAGGAGGCCGGCACGGTGATGCGCCTGCTGCTGCGACTGAACTTCGCCAACCTCGACCGGGCGCCGGCGGCCGAACCCGACCGGGCGCTGGTGTACGAGCAGGACCGCCCCGACGGCGACTGGCCGGTGACCTCGGCGTGGCGCGGCGCGGGCTCGTTCTCCCTCGTGGCGCCCTGACCGTCACCCAGACCGGACGGGTTCGTCACATCCGTAACCGACGCCCCCGACACCACATCCGTCGACGTGGCTGCGGGCGACCTCCCGGGTACCGTCGGTCCCCGTGACCTCAGCGAGACCTGACCTCGTCGTCGTCGGCTCCGGCTTCTTCGGACTGACCGTTGCCGAACGGGTGGCCAGCCAGCTGGACAAGCGCGTGCTCGTCCTCGACCGACGTGACCACATCGGTGGCAACGCCTACTCCGAGCCCGAGCCCGAGACCGGCATCGAGATCCACCGGTACGGCGCCCACCTCTTCCACACGTCCAACGAGCGGGTCTGGCAGTACGTCAACCAGTTCACCGAGTTCACCGGCTACCAGCACAAGGTGTACTCGATCTACCAGGGGCAGACGTACTCGCTGCCGATGAACCTGGCCACCATCTGCCAGTACTTCGGCAAGAGCTTCTCCCCCGCCGAGGCCCGCGCGCTCGTGGCCGAGCAGGCCGGCGAGATCGACACCGCCGAGGCGAAGAACCTCGAGGAGAAGGCGATCTCGCTGATCGGCCGCCCGCTCTACGAGGCGTTCATCCGCGGGTACACCAAGAAGCAGTGGCAGACCGACCCGACCGAGCTGCCCGCCGCCGTCATCGCCCGCCTGCCCGTGCGCTACACGTTCGACAACCGGTACTTCAACGACACGTACGAGGGCCTCCCGAAGGACGGCTACACGGCGTGGCTGCAGAAGATGGCCGACCACCCGAACATCGAGGTGCGGCTGTCGACGGACTACTTCGACGTGCGCGACGAGCTGCCGGCCGACGTGCCGACGGTCTTCACCGGCCCGATCGACAAGTACTTCGACTACGAGGCCGGCGAGCTCGGCTGGCGCACCCTGGACTTCGAGACCGAGGTCCTGCCGATCGGTGACTTCCAGGGCACCTCGGTCATGAACTACGCCGACGAGGACGTGCCCTTCACCCGGATCCACGAGTTCCGGCACTTCCACCCCGAGCGGTCCTACCCCGAGGACAAGACGGTCGTCGTCCGCGAGTACTCGCGCTTCGCCGAGACCGGCGACGAGCCGTACTACCCGATCAACACCCCCGAGGACCGCGCCAAGCTGGAGCGCTACCGGGAGCTGGCCAAGCAGGAGGCCGCCGAGAAGCGCGTGCTCTTCGGAGGCCGGCTGGGCACCTACAAGTACCTGGACATGCACATGGCGATCGGTTCGGCGCTGAGCATGTTCGACAACCGCATCCGGCCGTTCTTCGACGAGGGCGGCTCGCTCGACGGCCGCCTCGACGACTGACCGCTCCGACGTCGACACAGAGGACTACTCCCCCATGACGACCACCGCACCCCAGGTCGCCGACGCGCCGGTCAAGCCCGACGCCGTGAGCGAGCCGGCCGAGACCGACCTCACCCCGGACAAGGCCGTCACGCTGGTCCAGCGCGTCCTCATGCCGCGGCCGGCCGACCCGCTGAAGGTCCGCAGCCTCTACCTCGACGAGGAGAACGCGCCGGTCCGCGTCCGGCAGGACGGCCGCCACTCCGGGACGATCACCGCCGGCTCCGAGGTCTCGTTCGCCACCTACTTCAACGCCTTCCCGGCCAGCTACTGGCGGCGGTGGAGCGTGCTCGGCTCGATCGTGCTGCGGGTGACCGTCGCCGGCACCTGCCGCATCGACGTCCACCGCTCCAAGGCCGACGGCGAGTCGATGCACGTCACCGGCGTCTCGCACGAGGGCGACGACGAGCGGACGCTGGAGTTCGAGCTCGACCTGGCGCCGTTCATCGACGGCGGCTGGTACTGGTTCGACGTCACCGCCGACAGCGACACCGTCGTCCGCGAGGCCGGCTGGTACGCCCCGCAGGCGCCGGCCGAGGAGCCGCGGCTGGCCGTCGGCATCTGCACCTACAACCGCCCGGTCGACGCGCTGGCCGCCGCCCGCGCGCTGGTCGAGGACGCCGCGGTGCTCGAGCGGCTGGCGCTGGTCACGATCGCCGACCAGGGCAACAACCACGTCAAGGACGCCGTCGGCTACGCCGAGGTCAAGGCGGCCCTGGGCGACCGGCTGCGCGTGGTCGAGCAGCCCAACCTCGGCGGCAGCGGCGGCTTCGCGCGCACCATGCACGAGGCGTTCACCCGCAGCGACGCCACCCACGTGGTGCTGCTCGACGACGACATCATGATCGAGCCCGACAGCCTGCTGCGGGCCCGCGCCTTCGCCGCCTACGCCAAGAGCCCGATGCTCGTCGGCGGGCAGATGCTGGCCCTGCAGAACCGCTCGGTGCTGCACAGCATGGGCGAGATCGTCGACCGCGAGACGTTCTTCTGGACCAACGCGCCGAACACCGAGTACCACCACGACTTCGGCAAGGAGTCGCTGCGCGAGTCGCCGGACCTGCACCGCCGGATCGACGTCGACTACAACGGCTGGTGGATGTGCCTCATCCCCCGCGCCGTCACCGAGCGGATCGGCATGCCGCTGCCGGTGTTCATCAAGTGGGACGACGCCGAGTACGGCCTGCGCGCCTTCGCGGCCGGCTTCCCGACCGCGTCGCTGCCCGGCACCGCGATCTGGCACCTCTCCTGGGGTGACAAGGACGACGCGAGCGACTGGCAGGCCTACTTCCACATCCGCAACCGGCTGGTCGCCGCGGCGCTGCACTCGCCGCACAAGCACGGCGGCAAGCTGTTCCGCGAGATGCTCAAGGCCGACCTGCGGTTCCTGATCAACCTGCAGTACTCGACCGTCGAGCTGCACCACCTGGCCTACCGCGACTTCCTCGCCGGGCCGGAGGGGCTGTTCAGCGGCATGCCGCAGTCGGTCGTGCGGGCCCGCGAGGTGCGCGCGACGCACTCCGACGGCCAGGTGCTGCCCTCCTCGGCCGACCTGCCGCTGCCGTCCATGCCGACGGCGAAGGCGGTGCGCTTCCGCAAGATCCCGGTGTCCCCGGTGTCGATCGCGAAGACGCTGGTCAAGGGCCTGGTGCACAACGCCCGGCCGGTGGACGAGGCGAACCTGGAGACCCCGCAGCTGAACCTGGCGTTCCAGGACGCCCGCTGGTTCCTGCTCTCCCGCCTCGACAGCGCCACCGTGGGGACCGCCGACGGCCGCGGCGTCACGTTCCGCCGTCGCGACCCCGCCACGTTCCGCCGGCTGGCGGCGACGTCGGCGCGGTACCTGCGCCGGATGTCGGCGGAGTTCCCTGACCTGCAGCGCCGCTACCAGGAGGCCGCGGGCGACCTGACCTCCATGGACAGCTGGAGCAGCGCCTTCGAGCAGTGGGGCTACGAGCGGGTGTAGTCCCCGGCACCACGACGAGAGGGCCCCGACCGGAGATCCGGTCGGGGCCCTCTCGTCGTGTGCGGCGGCCTCGTCGTGTGCGGCGGTCCGTGGACGGCCGGTCAGGCGGGGCGGGTCAGGCGCTCCTGGCGGCCGGCCCGGGTGAGCCGGCGCCACTCCCGCCAGCCCGCGGGGTCGCGGCGGGAGACCAGGAAGAACCAGCCGAAGCGGACCGTCTCCAGCGGCCGCAGCCAGCGCATCCCGGGCTGGGCCATGAGGTAGCCGCGGTTGCGGTAGGTGAAGAACCGCTTGACCTCGTTGGCCGGGTACTGGGCCGACAGCCGCCCGCCGAGGATCGGCGCGAACTCCGTCGTCCCCTCGGGGTGCAGGTACGCCGCCTGCGTGCAGGTGCCGAACGGCAGCCCCGCGCGCAGCAGCCGGCGGTGGATCTCGGTCTCGTCGCCGCGGAAGAACAGCCGGTAGTCGGGCACGCCGACGACGTCGAGCGCCTCGGCCCGGAACAGCGCCCCGTTGAACAGCGAGGCGTAGCTCGGCAGCAGGTCGAGGCCTGCGAAGTCGCTGCGGTGCCGGCGCCAGCGCAGCCCGCGGCGCAGCGGGAAGGCCAGCCGGTCGGGGTCGGCCATGTCGGTGACCAGCGGGCTGACCTCCGCCAGCCCGTGCCGCCGCGCGGCGTCGAGGAGGGTGGCGAGCACGGTGCCGTCGGCGGGGCGGCCGTCGTCGTCGGCGCACCAGACCCAGTCCGCGCCCAGGGCGAGGGCGTGCAGCATGCCGTAGGCGAAGCCGCCGGCGCCGCCGAGGTTGCGCTCGCTGGGCAGGTGGGTGGCGGGCAGGCCGCTGGCGGCCACGACGTCGGCGGCCGACTCGTCCGGCCCGTTGTCGACGACGACGACGTGGTCGACCGGCCGGCTCTGCGCCGCCAGCGCCGCCAGGCTCTCGGCGAGCAGCTCCCGGCGGTGCCGGGTGACGACGACGGCGACGACCCGCTCGCCGGCGGCCGGGGCGGCCGCGGTCACGCCGGCAGGCCCTTGTAGGCCCGCAGCACGTCCTCCAGGGGGCCCTGCTGCCGGATCCGGCCGTGCTCCATCCAGATGGCGGTGTCGCACAGCTCGCGGAGGAACTCGTCGGAGTGCGACGCGAAGACCAGCAGGCCCGAGCGCTCGACCAGCGCCACCAGCCGCTGCTTGGACTTCTCGAGGAACGCCGCGTCGACGGCGCCGATGCCCTCGTCGAGCAGCAGGATCTCCGGGTCGATGCTGGTGACCACGCCGAGGGCGAGGCGCACGCGCATGCCGGTGGAGTAGGTGCGCAGCGGCATGTGCAGGAAGTCGCCGAGCTCGGTGAACTCGGCGATGTCGTCGACCCGCTCCTGCATCTGCTTGCGGGTCATCCCGAGGAACAGGCCGCGGATCATGATGTTCTCGAGGCCGGAGATCTCGGGGTCCATGCCGACGCCGAGGTCGAACACCGGGGCCACCCGGCCGCGCACCTCGGCGATGCCGCGGGTGGGCTCGTAGATGCCCGACAGCAGCCGCAGCAGCGTGGACTTGCCGGCGCCGTTGTGGCCGACCAGCCCGACGCGGGCGCCGTGGTCGAGGGAGACGGTGATGTCGCGCAGCGCCTCGATGACCGGCACCTTGCGGCTGCTGTCGACGTTGCCGCCGACCAGGCCGACGACGGTCTTCTTCAGCGACCGGCTCTTGGCGTCGAAGATCGGGAAGTCGACGCAGGCGTCCTTGGTGACGATGCCGATCGGACTGTTCGGGTTCTCGGACACGCTCACACCCAGTAGGAGACGCGGGACCGGTAGCGGCGCAGGACGAGCATCGTGAGCGCCCAGCCGACCACCGTGATGACGAGGACGACCACCCAGTGCCGCCACACCTGGTCCTGACCCAGCAGCGGCCGGCGGATGATCTCCACGAAGTGCAGGAACGGGTTGAACTCGGCCAGCCGCGCCCGCTCGGCGATCGCCGGGTTGGGGCTGTTCACGAGCTCGTCGTAGATCCAGACGATCGGCGTCAGGAAGAACGCCAGCTGCACGATGCTCTGCGTGATCGGCAGGATGTCGCGGAAGCGGGCCGTGATCGTGCCGACCGCCAGGGCCACCCAGGCGCCGTTGAGCGCCAGCAGGACGAAGGCCGGGATCGCGTAGACGACCGTCCACTTCAGCGGCTGCGGGAAGACCAGCAGCATCACGACGTAGACCAGGAGGTTGTGCGCGAAGAAGAGGATCTGCCGCCACACCAGCCGGTACACGTGCACCGACAGCGGCGAGGGCAGGTGCTTGATGAGGCCCTCGTTGGCGATGAAGACCTCGGAGCCCTCGTTGATGCAGCCGCTGATGAAGGCCCAGACGATGAAGCCGACGAGCACGTGCGGCAGCAGCCGCGACAGCTCGATGTCGAACAGGCCCGAGTAGAGGACGCCGAGCGCGATGGCGGTGACCGCCATGCTGATGGTGATCCACACCGGTCCGAGGACGGATCGGCGGTATCGCTGGCGGATGTCCTGCCAGCCGAGGTGGCCCCACAGTTGGCGCTGCCGCCACCCGTCCGACAGGTCGTCGACGGCCTTGCGCCAGCTGCGCACGCCAGGGGC
Source organism: Geodermatophilus sp. SYSU D01119 (assembly GCF_054049975.1). Classification (NCBI taxonomy): domain Bacteria; kingdom Bacillati; phylum Actinomycetota; class Actinomycetes; order Geodermatophilales; family Geodermatophilaceae; genus Geodermatophilus; species Geodermatophilus sp. SYSU D01119. The sequence continues at coordinate 81,247 of NZ_JBJGYL010000014.1, forward strand.
GGCCGTCGCAGTCATGCGGACCACGCTACCTGTGGACGCAGATCGCCCCGGGGAGCGCAATGCTGCCCCGGGGCGACCCGTCCGTCACATCTCAACGGGGTTGCACAGTCGCCTCACCCGTCGCGCCGTCCACGGTGATCGTGCCGTTCTGGAAGGTCTGCCGGGTGCCCCCGGCCACGGTCTGCGCGTCGCCGGTCGGGTAGCCGAGGCGGCCCTGCTCCCAGCCGGTGGTCCCCCAGGCGTCGAGGACGGCGCCGCGGACGACGCGCGTCCCGCCCGCCGGGCTGCTGTAGACCGCGCCGCCCTGGAAGTAGGCGTAGCGGCCCTGCCGGTCCGGGGTGACCGTGACGTCGGTGGTCGGGAAACCGAGGACGCCGGTCTCCCAGCCGCCGCGGGCCCAGGTGTCGAGCACCGCGCCGTACAGGAAGTGGGCGCCGGTGGCCCGGGTCCGGTAGATCGACCCGGTCTCGAAGTGCTGGTACTCCCCCAGGCCGTCGGGCGTCGTCCGCACGTCGCCGACCGGGTAGCCCAGCGGGCCGCGCTCGAAGCCGCTCACCGCCCAGGCGTCGCGGAACGCCGTCGGCAGGACACGGGCACCGCCGGTGGCGGTCGAGTAGATCGAGCCGCCCTCGAAGTGCTGGTAGGTGGCCTTGCCGTCCGGGGTGCGCCCGGTGTCGGAGACCGGCACGCCGAGCGTCCCGGCCGGCCCGCCCGCCGCCTGGTAGGCCGACGCGAGCACGGTCTGCACGGAGGAGCCGCGGCCGCCGGAGACGTAGACGGTGCCGCGCTCGAACGCCTGCGACGTCACGCCGCCGGCCGTCTGGGCCGCCCCGGTCGGGTAGCCGAGCGAGCCGCCCTCCCAGCCGCTGCGCGCCCAGACGGCGACGACCGCCGTCGGCAGCACCTTCGGGCCGGTGGCGGTCACGTAGACCGACCCGCCCTGGAAGTGCTGGTAGGTGGCCTTCCCGTCGGGGGTGCGCCCGGTGCGCGAGGTGGGCAGGCCGAGCGCGCCGGTGGGACCGCCGGCCGCGTCGTAGGCGGCGACCATCGGCGTGAGCACGGCGTCGCCGCCGGCCTCGCCGGTGTGCACCCGGCCGCCCTCGAACGGCTGCGTCGTGACGCCGCCGGCGGTGCTCGCCGCGCCGGTCGGGTAGCCCAGGGGACCGCCCTCCCAGCCGTTGCGGCCCCACACGCCGACGACCGCTGACGGCAGCACCGTCGCGCCGGTGGAGGTCACGTACACCGAGCCGCCCTGGAAGTGGGCGTACTGCGCCTCGCCGTCGGGTGTGGTGCCGACGTCGCTGGTGGGCAGCCGCAGGGTGCCGGTCTCCCAGCCGGTGGCGGCCCAGGCGTCGAGCACGTCGCCGGCCAGCCGGTGGGCGCCGGTGGCGGCCGACCAGTACACCGACCCCTTCTCGAAGTGGACGTACTGCGCAGCGCCGTTCGGTGTGGTGGCCTGGTCGGCCACCGGGTAGCCGAGCGGGCCGTTCTCCCAGCCGGTCGCCGCCCACTTGGCGTAGACCTCGCCGCGGATGATCCGCGCGCCGGTGGTGCTGGTCGCGTAGACCGAGCCGGACCGGAAGTGCGCGAAGCTGCCCCGGCCGTCGGGGGTCGTGGCGACGTCGCTGACCGGCAGGCCGATCGGGCTGGTCTCCCAGCCGCTGGCCGCCCACCGGTCGTACACCGCGCCGGAGAGCACGCGCGCCCCGGTGGCCGCCGACCAGTAGATCGACCCGCGCTGGAAGTGCACGTACTGCGCGGCACCGTTCGGCGTGGTGGCCTGGTCGGTCAGCGGGTAGCCCAGCGCGCCGAACTCGTAGAACGTCGAGCCCCACTTGTCGCGGATCGCCCCGGTGACGAAGTGGGCGCCGGTGGCCGGCGACCAGTAGAGCGAGCCGCCCTCGAACGCCTGGAAGCAGCCCCCGCCGGCCAGGCCGCAGACGCCGTCGCCGGTCGGGTAGCCGAGCGGCCCGGCCTCCCACGTGTAGGTGGACCACTTGTCGCGGACCGCGCCGAGCCAGACGATCCGCGCGCCCGTGGCCGGCGACCAGTAGATCGAGCCCTTGGCGTAGTTCTGGATGCAGCCGCCGTTGCGCAGACCGCACTGCACGTTCCCCGCGGTCCCACCGAGCGGACCGGAGGCACCGCCGGTCTCGGCGTAGCGCCCGGTCACCTGGCTCGCACCGGGGACCTGCGTGGAGCCGAACCAGTCAGTGAACTGGAACCAGAAGTTGCGGTTGCCGTAGCTCGAGCAGGCGTCGCCGGTCCTCGGGTAGGCGGCCAACGACGCGGCGTTGGGCTGGTACGGCGTGTAGTTGTAGAGCCCGACGGTCGCCTGGTTCTCGAGGAAGACCGCGGACGACCCGCACTCCACCTCGGTGTCGTAGCGGATCTGGACGGTCGCGCCGACCCTGCGGCCGAGGAAGCCGGGGTTGGCGGCGTACCACTTGTACCGCCAGGCGGACATGTACACCTGGTTGTAGAAGCCGAAGTACTGGGCGTCGCAGGGGGCGGTGTCCGGGCAGGCGTAGCCGGTGGCCTTCTGGTAGCGGGTGGCGGTGAGCCCCGACCCGCTCGCGGTGACGAGACCCTGCTCCTTCTGCAGCAGGACCAGCAGCACCCGCTGGCTGATACCGCACGCCTGGCCGACCTTGGCGATGATCGTCGCCGCGGTCTCCCCGGGAGCGCCCACGTAGGCGCCCGGGCAGTTCCCGTCGGCCGCGCGCGTCCAGGTGTCCTGCCGGTAGTTCTTCAGGCAGGGCGTGCCGTCGGGGGCGGCCGCGCAGTTCGGGTTCTTCTGGTTGAGGAAGGTCTGCACGGCCGGGGCCGTCATCGCGTTGCCGTCGAAGAACAGCTGGTCGCTGATGATGTTGCCCGGGCGGAACTGGCTGGGGTCCGCGGCCTCCGCCAGCCGCGGCGCCGACGACGTGGTCAGCACGCCGGCCAGGACCGCCGCGCCGCAGACCGCGGTGAGCAGGGCGACCAGGACCCGGCGGGTGGGGGTCACTCCGGCACCTCGACCTCGAACGGCGCCGACTCGCCCGACGCCGTGCCGGACTCGTACTGCAGGACGACCGACCAGGTGCCCGGGCGGAGCTCGTCGCCCGGCAGCACCAGCCGGTCGCAGACGGTGGTGGTGGCGTCGGCGATGCCCTCGACGGTCGCCCGGACGGTGTTGCCGTCCCGCGAGACCAGGAGCGTGCAGGTACCGCCGTCCTCGACGACCGGGCTGACGAACCCCGAGGCGAACAGCGCGGCCTCGGCCGGGTCCCAGTAGGCGTTCGAGATCGCCACGCTGGTCTCCTCCGCCGGCTCGTCGGTGGCCACCGGCTCGCCGGCCTCGTCGACGACGGGCGCCTCCGTGGCGTCGGCGTCCTCGTCCGGAGCGGCCGGGCTCTCGGCGGCGGCGCTCGTCGCCGACGACGACGCGCCCGCCTCATCGGTGCTCCCCTCCGAGGAACAGGCCGGCAGCGCGCACACGGCGGCGAGGGTCACCGCCGCGAGGGTCCGGCGGGTCGTGGTGGAACGGGTCATGACGGTTCTCCTCCGCGCCCCGGCCGGGGCGCTCGTCGGCGGTTCGGGGGACGGCGAGCGGGTCAGCGGACGGTCACGGTCGCCGCGCCGGAGGCGGAGACGGTGATCGTCCCGTGCTCGAACGAGGTGCGGGTGCCGCCGCCGGGCTGCGCGGCGGTGTCCGAGGTGGGCCAGCCGAGGCGGCCCTGCTCCCAGCCGGTGCGGGCCCAGGCGTCGAGGACGGCGCCGCGCAGGACGCGGGTGCCGCCCACGGCGCTGCTGTAGACGGCGCCGCCCTGGAAGTAGGCGTAGCTGCCCTTGCGGTCCGGCGTCGTGGTGACGTCGGTCGTCGGGTAGCGCAGCGCGCCCTGCTCCCAGCCCTGCGCCGCCCAGGCGGTGTAGATCTCGCCGCGCAGGAGGTGGGCGCCGGTCGGGCGGGTCCAGTAGACCGAGCCCCCCTGGAAGTGGGCGTAGAGGCCCTGGCCGTCCGGGGTGGCCGCCGTCGAGACGGTCGGGTAGCCGAGGACGCCGTTCTCCCAGCCGGTGCGGGCCCACAGGTCGTACACCGCGCCGCGGACGACGCGGGCGCCGGTGGCCGCGGTGGCGTAGACCGAGCCGTGCTGGAAGTGCTGGTAGCTGCCGCGCCCGTCGGGCGTGGTGGCCACGTCGGTGGTCGGGTAGCCGAGCACCTCGCTGCCGCCGGCCGCGTCGACCGCGGCGCCGAAGGCGGTGGAGACCGCGTGGGCGCCGGTGGCGGAGGTGGCGTAGACGACGCCGCCCTCGAAGCGCTGCAGGGTCACGCCGGCCGGCTGCGCGGCGGCGGTGCGCGCCGGCGGGGCGGTCGGGTAGCCGAGCGGGCCGTTCTCCCAGCCGGTGCGCCCCCAGGCGGCGGCGACGTCGGTGCTCAGCACCGAGGTGCCGTGCTCGGCGGTCGCGTAGACCGAGCCGCGCTGGAAGTGGGCGTAGGTCGCGCCGCCGTCGGGGGTGGTGGCCGTGTCGGTGACCGGCATGCCGAGCGCGCTGGTCTCCCAGCCGCTGGCCGCCCAGGCGGCGTAGACCCCGCCGGTCAGCCAGCGCGCGCCGCCGGCCTGCGACCAGTAGACGGAGCCCTTCTGGAAGTGCACGTACTGCGCGGCGCCGTTGGGCGTCGTCGTCCAGTCCGAGACGGGGTAGCCCATCGGGCCGGCCTCCCAGCCCGCGGCCGCCCAGCGGTCGCGGATCGGCCCGCCGATCGTGTGCGCGCCGCTGGCCTGCGACCAGTACACCGAGCCGTTCTGGAAGTGCGCGAAACGGCCGGCGCCGTCGGGGGTGGCCGTCACGTCGGTGGTCGGCATGCCCAGCGGGCTGTTCTCGAAGCCGGTGCGCGCCCAGCCCTCGAAGACCGGGCCGGACAGGACGCGGGCGCCGGTGGCCTGCGACCAGTACACCGAGGCGTTCTGGAAGTGCACGTACTGGGCGCGGCCGTTGGGCGTCGTCGTCCAGTCCGAGGCCGGGTAGCCGAGGCTGCCGTTCTCCCAGCCGAGGGAGGCCCAGCGGTCGCGGATGGCGCCACCGATCGTGTGCGCGCCGGTGGCCTGCGACCAGTAGATCGAGCCGTTCTGGAAGTGCTGGTAGAGGCCGCGGCCGTCGGGCGTGGCGGTCGTGTCGGTGATCGGGTAGCCGAGGCTGCCGTTCTCCCAGCCGAGCGAAGCCCACTTGTCGCGGATCGGGCCGCGCAGGATGCGGGCGCCGGTGGCGCCGCTGGCGTAGATCGAGCCGTTGGCGTAGTGGGCGTAGGCGCCCCGGCCGTCGGGGGTGCGGGTCGGGGCGGTGGTCTGCGCGCCGAGCAGCGCCCGGGCGGCGGCGTCGGTGTCGTACCGCTGGGAGACCAGCGGCAGCGCGGAGCCGACCTGCGCGGCGACCTTGCCGCGGATCTCGGGGAGCTTGGCGTAGCCGTACCGGCCCGGGCAGGCGGTGCTGCCGGTGTCCCGGTGGCCGAAGACCGTCGGCAGGGTCACCTTCGTACCGGCGGGGTACCGCGAGGTGCTGCCGCCGGAGGTCAGCTGGACCGTGCCGTTGGGGTTGACGTTGTAGAGCGAAAACTTCCAGGCGATGATCGCCGCCACCGCGTCGACCATCGGCTGCGTCGTGTCGACCACGTCGTAGTTGCCGATCATCGAGACGCCGAAGGTCCCGGTGTTGAACCCCCCGGCGTGCGCGCCGACCACGGTGCTCGCCAGCCCGCCGTAGCGGCCCTCCCAGAGGCGGCCGTACTTGTCGACGATGACGTTGTAGCCGATGTCGCCCCAGCCCAGGCTCTTCGCGTGGTACTGGTACATCTCCCGGATGATCCGGGGCACGTCGTCCGGCGCGTAGTTGTTGGAGCCCGCCGTGTGGTGCAGCGTCGCGGCCTTGATGGTGGACGCGTACTCCGGCGCCCAGCTGCGGATGTTCTCGTCCGCTCCCCACTGGGCGCGCGAGTAGACATCGGGCATCGCGAGCGCCGCGTCGGCGGTGTCCTGGATCTCCGGCGTGCCCGGCAGGGCGTCGGCCGGGCTCTCCGGTGAGCCGATCAGGTCCAGCTGGACGTCGGTCGGGGCGGCGCCCGAGACGGTGACGACCTCGACCTCGACGCCCGTGCTCGGGCCCGTCCACAGCGGGGCGGTCCCGCCGCGCTGCCCGGTACCGGACGTCGCGTCCGTGCCCACCGCGGCGTCCTCGACGCCGAGCTCGGTCCACTCGCCCCAGGCGCCGTCGGCGTCCTGCACCCGGACCTGTGCACGGACGTCGCGGACCGCCGGGTCGGCGGCCCAGGTGACGCCGACGAGGGAGAACTCGTCGACGCCGGTGCGGGTCACCGTCAGCGCCGGCGCGGTGTCGGGCACGCCGGCCACCGGGTCGGTGGTCCCCACCTGCACCTCGGCGTCGGCCGCGGGCTCTTCGACCGAGCCGAGCGGCACCTCCTCGGCCGACGTCTCGACCGGCACCGCCTCGGGCCCCGGGTCGGCGTAGACGGGCAGCACCAGGAGGGTGCCGGTCATGGCGACGAAGGCTGCGGTTCCCGCGAGTAGGCGGCGCACGAGGGAGGACCTCCGGGGGGTCGTGGCGGCCACACGCCCGGACGAGGGCGCATCTGTCCGCCACGAGCATCGGCACGGCGCCGTCCGACCTTGAGGCGACGCGCCCGAACCGGTGACGGGACGGGACCGTCCCGTCACCATCGGTCACAGCGGACCCACCCCTCCCGGCGGATCGGACGACGGCCGGGACCCTCAGACCCCGGCCGGCACCGCCAGCGCCCGGTGCAGCGCCTCCCGCCACGGCAGCGGCTCGGGTAGCCCGGCGGCCAGCCAGGCGCCGCCGTCGAGCACCGACCACGCCGGCCGGGGCGCGGGACGCGGGAAGGCGGCGGTCGTCGTCGGTGACACCAGGCCCGGGTCCACCCCCAGCTCCTCGTAGACCGCGCAGGCCAGGCCGAACCAGCTGACCGCGCCCGCGTCGGTGCGGTGCAGCACCGGCGGCGCCGGCTCGTCCCGCTCCCCCAGCGCGACCAGCCCCGCCGCGAGGCCCGCGGCCCAGGTGGGCGAGCCGATCTGGTCGTCGACGACCGACACCTCCGCCCCGGCCTCGGCGCGGCCGGCCATCGTCCGCACGAAGCTCGCCGAGTGCCGGCTGTAGACCCAGGCGGTGCGCACGACGGTGGCGTCGCCGCCGGCCGCGGCGACCGCCCGCTCCCCCGCCGCCTTGGTGCGCCCGTAGGCCGACCGCGGGGCCACCGGCGCGTCGACCGGGTAGGGCTCGGTGGCATCGCCGCTGAACACGTAGTCGGTGGACACGTGCACCAGCCGCCCGGCGCCGGCCACCTCCTGCGCGAGCCAGCCCGGCGCGTGCCCGTTGACGACGAGGGCGGTGTCCTCGTCGGTCTCGGCGGCGTCGACGGCGGTGTAGGCGGCGGCGTTGAGCAGCACCGGCCGGCGGCCGGCCGCGCGGGCGCCCGCCAGCCAGCCGCGCACGGCGGCGCGCACGCCGTCCTCGTCGGTGAGGTCGAGCCGGTCGCGGCCGAGGGCGGTGAGCTCGTCGCCGGGCCGGGCGCCCAGGAGAGCGGTCAGCTCCCGGCCGAGCTGCCCGTGCGCGCCGGTGACGAGCCAGGCGGTCGGCGCGCTCACGCCCCGGCCCGCCAGGCCGCGGCCTTGAGCGGCTCCCACCACGCGCGGTTGTCGCGGTACCACTGCACGGTCAGGGCCAGCCCCTCCTCGAAGGACATCCGCGGGGCGTAGCCGAGCGCCGCCGTCTTCGAGTAGTCGACCGAGTAGCGCAGGTCGTGGCCGCCGCCGCGCGGGTCGACGATGTGGTCGACGTAGCTCCAGTCGCGCCCGGTGGCCTCGAGGAGCTTCTCGGTGAGCTCCCGGTTGGACAGCTCCCGCCCGCCCCCGATGTTGTAGTACTCGCCGGGCCGCCCCTCCTCCAGGACGAGCTGGATGCCGCGGCAGTGGTCGTCGACGAACAACCAGTCGCGCACGTTGGCGCCCTCGCCGTACAGCGGCACCTTCTGCCCGTCGAGCAGGTTGGTGACGAACAGCGGGATGACCTTCTCGGGGAAGTGGTAGGGCCCGTAGTTGTTGCTGCAGCGGGTGACCGAGACGTCCAGGCCGTAGGTGCGGGCGTAGGCGCGGGCGATGAGGTCCCCGCCGGCCTTGGCCGCCGAGTACGGCGAGTTGGGCTCGAGGAGCGACTCCTCGGTCCAGGACCCCTCGTCGATGGAGCCGTACACCTCGTCGGTGGACACGTGCACGACCCGGCGGACGCCGTGCCGCAGGGCCGCCGCGAACACCTCCTGGGCGCCGAGCACGTTGGTCAGGACGAAGTCGGCCGCGCCACCGCTGATCGACCGGTCGACGTGCGATTCCGCCGCGAAGTTCACGACGACGTCGTGCCCGGGCAACGCGGCGTCGAGGTCCTCGGCGCGGCAGATGTCGCCCTGCACGAACCGGTAGCGCGGCGAGCCGGCCACCGGCGCCAGGTTCGCCGGGTTGCCCGCGTAGGTCAGCTTGTCGAAGACGGTGACCTCGGCGTCCTCGTAGCCGGCGTAGCCGCCGGTGAGCATGGTCCGGACGTAGTGGGAGCCGATGAACCCGGCTCCGCCGGTGACGAGCACGCGCATGGGCGACATCCTCCTGTCGGGCGACACCGGGGGCATCCTCCCCGTGTGTGACGTCCGTGGCGGATGAGGTCGCGCGCGACCAGACGGGCGGCCGGTGCCAGACGGGCGCGGGCGACGGCGAGACGGAGCGTTCCCCCGTGTCGCTCGCCGCCCGGCCGCACCGGCCGCACCTAACCTCGGTCGCGTGAGCCGAGACCGCAACGAGCAGGACGCGTCCCCGGGCCGGCCGCTCCCGGCGCGCCTCGACCCGCGCGCCGGCCGCCCGTCCCGCCCCCGCACCCGGGACGCCGCGGACGCCGCCCCGCGCGCCGGCCGGGACGAGCGCGACACCGACGCCCCGCGCCCGGCGCGCCGCCGCAACGGCCGCGCCGCCGCCGTCGCCCGCGGGGTCGCCGCCGTCCTGTCCGTCGTCCTGCTCGGCGCGAGCGGCTGGGGCTGGTACCTCGGCCGCGTGGCCGAGGCGACGGTCAACCGCACCGACGCCATCCCCAGCGCCGGCAACACCCAGGCCGGGGACGCGCCCGAGGCGATGAACCTGCTGCTGGTCGGCAACGACAGCCGCGCCGACCTCACGCCCGAGCAGCTCGCCGAGCTCACCGCCGGCACCGACTCCGGCATCAACACCGACACGATGATCCTGGTGCACATCCCGGCCGACGGGTCCAGCGCCTCGTTCGTCTCCTTCCCGCGCGACTCCTACGTGGAGATCCCGGGCTACGGCATGGACAAGCTCAACGCCGCCTACGCCTACGGCTACAGCGAGGTCGACGACGCCGCCCCCGAGGCCGACCGCCAGGCCGGCGGCGCGCAGCTGCTCGTGCAGACCATCAGCCAGCTCACCGGCCTGCAGATCGACCACTACGCCGAGGTCGACCTGCTCGGCTTCTTCAACCTGACCAGCGTGGTCGGCGGCGTGACCGTCAACCTCTGCGAGGCCGTCGACGACTCCGAGTACTCCGGCGCGGTCTTCCCGGCCGGCGAGCAGGTCATCGCCGGCGCCGACGCGCTGGAGTTCGTCCGCCAGCGGCACGGCCTGCCCCGCGGCGACCTCGACCGCATCGTGCGCCAGCAGGTCTTCATCGGCGGCGTGCTGCGCAAGATGCTGTCCGAGGACGTGCTGCTCGACCTCGGCAAGCAGCGCGAGCTCGTGCAGGCGGCGTCGGAGTCGCTGACCATCGACCGCGACCTGGTGCTTCTCGACCTGGCCCAGCAGATGCAGGCCGTCACCCCCGGCAGCATCGAGTTCCAGACCGTGCCGATCGTCGGCGACGACCGCGACGAGCAGGGCCGCTCGATCCTGCAGCTGGCCGACGAGGACACGCTGCACGAGTTCTTCGCCGACCTGTCCGCCGAGCCCGAGGCGCCCGCGTCCGAGGCCCCGGCCGCGCCGGTCACCGTCGCGCCGGCGCAGGTGTCGGTGCAGGTCTACAACGGCTCGGGCACCCCCGGGCTGGCCGCCGAGGCCGCCTCCTCGCTGGAGACCGCCGGCTTCGTCGTCGCCTCGACCGGCAACGCCGACTCCAGCGACTACGACCAGACGGTGATCCGGTACGCCGCGGGCGACGAGGCGCTGGCCACCACCCTGGCCGCGCAGATCCCCGGAGCCATCACCGAGGCCAGCGGCGACGCCTCCACCGGCACCGTGCAACTGGTCCTGGGCACCGACTTCAACGGGATCGGCCAGGCCACGACGCCGCCGGCGCCGACGGCCGCGGCGCCCACCGAGGTGCCCCGCACCGCCGCCGACACCACCTGCATCAACTAGGTCCCCGACGCCCGAGGGCCCCTCTCCCGCGCGGGAGAGGGGCCCTCGGTCGTCCCTCGCCTCAGATGGACAGGCGGCGGAAGAGCGGGCGCGGCAGGTGGCGCAGGCCGCTCATCACCACGCGGAAGGCGCCGGGCACCCAGACGGTGTGCCGCCCGGAGCGCACGCCGTCGACGATTGCCTCGGCCACGGCCTCGGGCGTGGTGGCCAGCGGGGCCTCGGGCAGCCCCTCGGTCATCTTCGAGCGGACGAAGCCGGGCCGGACGACGAGCACGGAGACGCCGCTGCCGTGCAGTGCGTCGCCGAGGCCGGAGAAGAACGCGTCCATGCCGGCCTTGGTGGAGCCGTAGACGTAGTTCGAGCGGCGGGCCCGCTCCCCCGCGACCGAGGACAGCGCGACGATCACGCCGTGCCCCTGCCGCCGCATGTGCGCGGCCAGCGCGGTGCCGATGGCGACCGGCGCCTCGTAGTTGACCCGGGCCAGGCGGGCGGCGGCGACCGGGTCGTCGGCCAGCACCTCCTGGTCGCCGAGCTGGCCGACCGCGACGACGGCGACGTCGACGTCCCCGCCCGCGGCCGCGGCGGCCACCAGGCCGGCGGGGTCGTCGAGGTGCTCGGCGTCGAAGGTGAGCACCTCGACGGTGGCGCCGAGGCCGGTGAGCTCCTCGGCGACGGCGGCCCGCCGCGGGGTGTCGCGGGCGGCGAGGACCACCCGCAGCGGCCGCTCCTGCAGGTAGCGGCGGGCGGTGGCCACGGCGATGTCCGACGTCCCGCCCACCAGCAGCAGGGAGCCGACGGAACCGAGCGCGTCGATCACAGGGACAGCCTCCGGGCGAGGTCGGACGTGAAGACCCCGTCGGGGTCGACCCGCGCGCGGACGGCGCGGAAGCGGTCGAGGTCGGGGTACATGCCGGCGAAGACCTCCGGCCGGACGCGCGCGTCCTTGGCCAGGTAGATCCGGCCGCCGGCGGCGACCACCAGCTCGTCGAGGTCGTCGAGCAGCCGGGCGAGGCCGGGGACGACCGGGATGTCGAGCGCGAGCGTCCAGCCGGGTGCCGGGAAGGACAGGAACCCGGGGTCGCCCTCGCCGAACCGCTTGAGGACGGCGAGGAAGGACGCGGTGCCCGAGCCGGAGATCCGCTCGAGGGCGGTGCGCAGGGCGTCCTCCTGCCCGAACGGCACGAGGAACTGGTACTGGACGAACCCGCCCGGGCCGTAGACGCGGTTCCACTCCCCCACGCCGTCGAGCGGGTGGAAGAAGGTGGGGATGGTCTGCAGCTGGTCCCGCTTGCGCTGCGGGGCCTTGCGGTACCAGAGCTCGTTGAACGCCGAGACGGTGAGCCGGTTGAGCAGGCCGCCGGGGACGACCGGCGGCACGGAGAGCAGCACGTCGCCGCGGTAGCGCAGCGGGTCGCGCTGCGCCCGCGCCGGCAGCTCGTCGCGGCGGGCGAACCGGCCGCGGGTGAGCACCGAGCGGCCCATCCGCCGGCCGCGGGCCACGCAGTCGATCCAGGCCACCGAGTAGTCGTAGTGGTGGTCGGTGGTGGTGAGCAGGTCGAGCAGGGAGTCCAGGTCGGGCGTGCGGTCGGTGTCGACGACGACGCGCGAGGTCTCGATCGGCTTCATCCGCACGCGGGCCCGCACGATGACACCGGTCAGGCCCATGCCGCCGACGGTGGCCCAGAACAGGTCGGGGTCGGTGTCGGGGCCGACCCGGCGCTCCTGCCCGTCGGCGGTGACCAGGTCCAGCCAGGCCACGTGCGCGCCGAAGCTGCCGACGCGGTGGTGGTTCTTGCCGTGGATGTCGGCGGCGATCGCCCCGCCCACGGTCACGTAGCGGGTGCCGGCGGTGACCGGCACGAACCAGCCCAGCGGCACGAACAGCTGCATGAGCCGGTCGAGGGAGGCGCCGGCCTCGACGTCGAGCTCGCCGGTGACCAGGTCGGCGGCGAGCACGCGGTCCAGGCCGGTGAGGTCGAGCACGGCGCCGCCGGCGTTCTGCGCGGCGTCGCCGTAGCTGCGGGCCAGGCCGCGGGCGAGCACGCCGCGCGGGCCGGAGCCGCCGACCACCGCCGCGACGTCGTCGACCGAGCGGACGCTGGTGACGCTGGCGCGGGTGGGCGCGGTGCGCCCCCAGCCGGTCAGCTGCTGCTCGCGGGCGGGCAGCGTGGCGGTCACAGGAACACCCCCAGGCCGAGGGTGGCCACCCACACCGTGCCGATGAGCAGCAGGACCTTGTCGTTCAGGACGACCTCCTCCGGCGCGCCGGCGGCGCCGCGGTCGAGGTCCACCGCGTGCCGCAGCAGACCGAGGACGAAGGGCGCGATCGAGATGGTCGACCAGGGGATGCCGTCCTGGGTGCGGCCGATCTCGAAGGCCCACAGGCTGTAGACGGTGACGGTGACCCCGGCCGACATGCTCCACACGAAGCGCAGGTAGCTGGCCGAGTACTCGCGCAGCGACTTGCGGGTGGCGGCCTCCTCGCCGAGGACGACCAGTTCCGAGTAGCGCTTGCCGGCGACCATGAACAGCGACCCGAACGCGGCCACGAGCAGGAACCACTGCGAGATGGCGATGCCCGCCGCGACACCGCCGGCGACCGTGCGCAGCAGGAAGCCCGAGGCGACGATCGCCAGGTCGATGACCGGCTGGTGCTTGAGCCACAGGCAGTAGCCGAGCTGGATCACGACGTAGACGCCGAGCACCCAGCCCAGGGCCGGGCGGGCGAACAGCGAGCCGAGCACCAGCGCCCCGGCGAACAGGACGACGGCCAGCCCGAGGGCCAGGCCCCGTGGGACGATGCCCGCGGCGATCGGCCGGAAGCGCTTCTTCGGGTGCCGGCGGTCCTCCTCGACGTCGACGACGTCGTTGACCAGGTAGATGCCGGCCGACACCGCGCAGAAGAGGACCAGCGCGAGCAGCGTGGCCCGGGCGACGTCCTGCTCGAACAGCCGCCCGGCGGCGGCGGGCGCGGCCAGGACGAGCACGTTCTTCACCCACTGCCGCGGGCGGACGGCGCGCACCAGGCCCACCGCCAGCGAGCCGCGCGCGCCGGGCGGGCGGGGCGGGAGCTCGCCGGGCGGCGGCAGTGCGGCGTCGGCGGCGGCGGTGGCGCCCCGCGGCGCCGGGACCTCGGCCTCGCGCTCGGCCCGCCGGGCCTCGGGTCCGCTGGTCATCGGTCCTCCCCTGGGGTCGCGGCGCGACGGACGCCGGAGGCCACCGCCGTACCCAGCACGGCGCCCGCCACGACGTCGGTGGGCCAGTGCACGCCGAGCAGCACCCGGGAGACCGCCATGGCGCCGAGGGCGGCGTTCATCACCGGCCGCCCGACGAGCGGGCCGAAGCCGGCGGCGGCCGCGGCGGTCGAGGCGGCGTGCGCGCTCGGGAACGACAGCGTGCTGGGGGTGCGCACCAGCGACGGCACCGCCTCGAGCACGGGGCGGGAGCGGCGGGCGGCCCGCTTGACGCCGACCGCGGCGCCGTGGGCCAGCAGCACGCCGAGCGTCGCCGTCGCCCAGTCGCGGCGGTCGCGGCCGCGCAGCCAGCCGGCGGCACCGAGCAGCAGCCAGCCGGCCGCGTGCTCACCGAACAGCGACAGCCCGCGCGCCACCGGCACCGCCGGCGTGCGCCCGAGCGCCCGCCGGGTGGCGCCGAGGAGCGCCACCTCACCCCGGGCCAGTGCCGCCCGGGTCGTCCCCACCTGTCCCGAGCCCATGTGTCCCGAGCGTAGGCGTTCACGCAGAGCCCCCGCCCGGTCACGAAGGGCGCTCACCCGTCCGGGGATCAAGCCCCCGCGGCCTCCAGGACGGCCTCCCGCAGGGCCGCCCCGATGACCGCCGCACCCTCCTCCGAGGGGTGCAGGCCGTCGGTGGCCATGCCGGGGGCGAAGCGGTCCCCCGACCGGACGCCCGCCGCGGAGTCGGCGAAGGTCCAGCCCTCCTCCTCCGCGAGGACCTCGAGCGCCGCGTTGGTGGCGACGGCGACGGCCGGCGCCTCGTCGCGCGGGGGCACCGCCGACAGCACCACGCGCTCGACGCCGACCGCCTCGACGATGCCGCGGACGTTGTCGGCCGTCTCGGCCTCCGTCAGGCCCGCGCCCGGGTCGTTCGTGCCGGCGAGGACGACGAGCACGTCGGCGTCCACCGGCCCGGCGGCGGCCAGCATGTCGGCCGTCGTCGCGCCGGGCCGGGCCCAGCCGCCGGCGAACACGACGCCGTCGGTCGCCGCCGTGGACAGCCAGGACTCGCGGCCCAGGACGCCTGCGGGCACGTCGCCGTCGGCCTGGGTGATCGAGTCGCCGACCGCGGCCAGCCGGACCGCGTCGGCCGGCGGGGACGGAGGGGTGTCGCCGCCGTCCCCGGACGTGCATCCTGCGAGGGACAGCGCGGCCGCCGCGACCACCGCGGCCGCGGTCGTGGGACGGGTGTGACGAGGGGTGCGGGACACCCCTCGAGTGTCGCCGACGGGCGCGTCGGACCGGTTCCTCTCAGTACCCGTTTCGTTACATTCAGTCCGTCGGTCGCCGGTGTCGCCGCCGACCTGGACCGAACGGGTGCAGGCGTGCGCCGCCGCACCGGATGCAGGAGAGAGCAGCGTGTCTGGTCGACTGGGGACGATGGATCCGACGACGGCGGGGGTGCCGGGGGCAGGCCTGCCGACGAGCACCGTGCGGATGGCCCCCGTGCCGCCGGTCGTCCCGCCCCGCGACGGCGACACGCCTCCCCCACCGGCGGCCCCGGAGAAGCAGTCCGGCGTCCGGGTCGAGATCCAGGCGCTGCGCGCGCTCGCGATGTCGCTGGTCGTCCTCTACCACGTGGTCCCGCTGCGGGTGCCCGGCGGCTACGTCGGCGTCGACGTCTTCTTCGTCGTCTCGGGCTTCCTCATCACCGCGCACCTGCTGCGCGAGGTCGAGCGCACCGGGCGCGTGAAGCTGGCGCAGTTCTGGGCCCGCCGCGCCCGCCGGCTGCTGCCGGCGTCGCTGCTCGTGCTCGTGGCCAGCGCCGTCGCCACCGTCGTGTGGGTTCCCCAGACCTACTGGCAGGGCTGGCTGCGCGAGGTCGGCGCCTCGGCGCTCTACGTCGAGAACTGGCTGCTCGCCGGCGATGCCGTCGACTACCTCGCGCACACCAACGCCGCCTCGCCGGCGCAGCACTACTGGTCGCTGTCGACCGAGGAGCAGTTCTACCTCGTCTGGCCGCTGCTGGTCGTGGCCGCCGCCTGGGTCGCCGTGAAGGCCGGGGTGCACCGCCGCCTCGCCGTCGGCGTCCTGTTCGGCGCGCTGACCGTCGGCTCGTTCCTGTACTCGCTGTCGACCACGGTCACCAGCCCGCCCGACGCGTACTTCACCACCCCGGCCCGCGCCTGGGAGTTCGGTCTGGGCGGCCTGCTGGCCCTCGTGGCCGCCACCCCGCCGGAGGGTCGGGAGAAGCTGCGGACGCTGGTCTCGTGGGCCGGCTTCGGCGCCATCGCCTACTCCGCCTTCGCCTTCACCGCGCTGACGCCGTTCCCGGGCACCGCCGCGCTCGTGCCCGTGCTGGGCACCGTCGCCGTCATCTGGGCCGGCGCCCCGCGCTGGGACTGGAGCCCCACCACGCTGGCCGACTTCGGTCCGGTGCGGTTCCTCGGCGACGTCTCCTACTCCGCCTACCTGTGGCACTGGCCGCTGGTCGTGATCGCGCCCTTCGCCCTCGGCCACGAGATGGGCACGACGGCGAAGCTCGCCGTCCTGGTCGCCACCGTCGTGCTGGCGTGGGCCACCAAGGTGTGGATCGAGGACCCGGTGCGCACCGGCACGCCGCTGGCCCGCCGCGGCAACGGCACCACCTTCGTGGCCACCCTCGCGGCGACCGCGCTCGTCGTGGGCTGCGCGGCCGGCGGCTGGTTCTACGTGCAGTCGGAGGTCGACAAGGCCCGGGCGGCCGCGGCCGCCTACGCCGCGGGCGGTGACCCGTGCTTCGGCGCCGGCGCCACCGACCCGGCCAACGGCTGCGGCGACCCGTACGCCTACGAGGGCGACGCCGCCAACCCGATCTTCGCCAAGAGCGACCTGCCGCACGGCTTCCAGTGCCTGTCGGTGCTGGCCGAGACGGACGTCGTCACCTGCCGCTTCGGCAGCGAGGACCCGGTGGAGACCGTCGCCCTGCTCGGCGACTCGCACACCGCGAGCCTCTACGAGGCGATGGAGACCGTCGCCGAGCGCAAGGACTGGGCGGTGGTCACCTACATGAAGGCCGGCTGCCCGGCGCTGGCCAGCTCGCAGCTGCCCGCCGTCGGTCAGCCCGCCGAGGAGCGCCCGGCGTGCGGCGAGTGGGGCGAGGCGGCGATCCAGCAGATCGCCGACGACCCCTCGATCAGCCGGGTCTTCACCAGCTACCGCTCCGACGTCTACCGGTACGAGGACGAGTCGGGCGAGCTGCACGCGGAGTTCCCGACCGACCTGGTCGCGGGCTCGCTGCAGCGGCTGGCCGACGCCGGCAAGGACGTGACGGTCATCCGCGCGGTGCCCACCACCAACGGCTTCCACCCCGGCCCGGAGCTGGTGAACCTGGAGTCGAGCGCGCCGGACTGCATCGCCCGCGTCGGCGAGACCGACGACCCGTGCGCCGGCCCGCGCGACGTCCGGCTCTCCCCCGACCGCATCGTGCAGGCCGTCGAGGAGCTGGGCGACGACCGCATCTCGGTGCTCGACCTGACCGACGTCTTCTGCGACGAGCAGACCTGCCACGAGCTCATCGGCGGCGTGATCGTCTACTTCGACGGCTCGCACCTCACCGCGACGTTCTCGCGCACGCTGGGGCAGGTCATCGCCCAGCGGGTCTGACCCTCCGACGACGCGCCGGCGCCCCCGGGCCCACCCGGGCCCGGGGGCGCTGTGCCGTCCACGGACCGCCGTCGGAGGAGTCCGGATCACCGGCCCGGTACCAGTCGCGGGTGTTCCGGACTCGTCCTGGAGGAGGGCCTCGAAGGACGACGGCGGGGGGTCGCCGGGGAGGTCGGGCCGCGGACGCCGGGCGCGGCACACCTCGTCGGCCCGCACGACCAGCCCCTGTTCCGCCAGCAGGGCGACGACGGCGCCGGCCAGCCCCTCGTCCTCGTCCGGGCGCGCGAACCCGGTCAGCCGCTGCCCCGCGCTCGTGCGCACCGCGGCGTGGGGCAGGACCGCGGGGACGAACACCGTCGCGGCCCCGTCCCGGGCGGTTCGACCTCGTGGACGCAGGAGATGTCGCCCAGGGAGTCGCCGGTCCACACCGCGACCGGCCCCAGGGCCTGGAGCGCCCGCTGCACCGGGGCACGGACGTCCGTGAGAGCGAGGGCGTTCGCGCGGCTGCGGCCGGCGCCCGCGTCCAGCACGGTGGCGACGTCGTGCTCGACGGCGTCCAGCAGAGCCTCGACGTCGCCCACCCGCCCACCGTGGCCACGGATCCGCCGCGGGCCGCGCGCCCGTGCGCCGTGGTTCCGGTTCCGCGTTCCCGCGGAACGCGGCTTCCGCGGTCACCCGTGGGGCGGGTCCTCCCCCGCGATCATGGAGCCGGCGTGGCGACGCGCCGGTACCGCGCGGCGTGTCGCCACCGGAGCCCCGTGATCGCGGGGAGCGCGTCCGCGGACGCGTTCCCGCGGGAACGCCAACACCCCGGACGCGCGGAGGCCCGGTGGCGGATCGCCACCGGGCCTCCGGGCCGCGTCGTGCGGGAGCTCAGACCGGCAGGCCGGTCCGCTGGTAGGCCTCGAGCTCCTCGGGCGTGCCGAAGCAGTAGAAGTCGCCGCGCACCAGGCCCACGCGCCGGCCCGACGAGATGAGCTCGTTGAACACCAGCGAGACGTAGTACTCGGGCATGGCGGCGTCGATCTGCCTGGCCATGAGCCGGTCGGCGGCCTCGAGGAACACCCGCGCCGAGGTGAACGAGTAGACGCCCATGAGCGCGTCGGAGCTGATCGCCTGCTTCTCCGCAGTGCGGACGACGAGCCCGTCGGGGCCCACCTCGGCGAAGCTGTAGCGCGGCAGCACCGACGAGAACGACAGCAGCAGCCCGTCGAGGCTCTGCTGCTCGACGGCGTCGGCGAGCACCCGGAAGTACTCGGCGCTGTCGAAGGCGATGTCGCAGTCGATGATCACCAGCGGCTGGTCGGGGTCGAGCGCGTCCCGGGCCACCAGGCAGGTCTCGACGGCGCCGCGGGTGTCGTGGTCGAGCATCACGATCCGCGCGTCGGGCTGGGCGGCGAGGACCTTCTCGGCCAGCCCGTGCTCGGCGTCGTCGTCGGACCGGACGACGACGGTGACCGTCTTGTCGCCGCTCCACGGGTCGAACGAGCGCAGCGCCCGCCGGAACATCGGGCCGCCGTCGACCTCGATGAGCGGCTTGGGCGTGGTGATCCCGACCTTGCGGAACCGCGTCCCGAGCCCGCCCATCGGCATGAGCACCTGCAGCGTGGCCATCAGGAGACCTCGTCCCACTCGTAGTCGCGCTCCGGCGCCGGCTCCGACGTCGGCCGGCCCAGCCGCCACAGCGCCAGGTTGCGCAGCGCCGTCCGGAAGATGTTCCAGTTCCGCGCGTTCGACACCTGGTCCTCCTCGCGCCAGGTGATCGGCACGTACGCGAAGCGCACCTTCCGGGCCACCAGGTCGAGGATCAGCTCGTAGTTGAACGTCAGGTGGTTCGCGAACCGCAGGTAGCGGGCCGGGTCGAGGTCGCGCAGCGCGAACAGGTTCAGGCCCGAGCCCAGGTCCTGCAGCGAGCGCAGCGCCACGGCGCTGTAGACGCCGTTGAGCACCCGGTTGCCCCACACCCGCTTGGCGTCGTAGCCGTGCAGCGTCGAGCGGCGGCTGAACCGCGAGCCGAGCACCGTCTGGGTCTCCGGGTGGGCGGCGGCGTGGTCGAGCAGCAGGGTGAGCTCGTCGCTCTTCGCCTGGTTGTCGCCGTGCAGGATCACCACGTGGGTCATCCCGGCGGCCCGGGCGTGCTCGAACGCCACCTTGTGGGTGCCGCCGAGGCTGTTGTTCTGCCGGTTCCGGAACACCCGCAGCTTCGGCAGCCGGCCCGAGCGCCGGTACTCCACCGCCCGCTCGAGGGTGTCGTCGGTGCTCCGGTTGTCGATCACCCAGATCTCCTCGACCCGGGCGGCCACCTCGTCGGTGATCTCGTCGAGCACCCGGCCGATCTGGGGGGCGCAGTTGTACGCCGGGATGGCGACAACGACCTTCTGCGGCTCCGGACTCACCGTGCGAGGACCTCCCCGTCCCTCGGCGCATCGCCGAAGACGTCGTCGTCCTGGGCAGCCACGGGCAGCTCGTACTGCTCCAGGAAGCGGTTCAGCGCCTGGATGCAGACGCCGTAGTACTTGAGCACCGTGCCGGGGTTGATCGCCACCCGGTGGGTGAGCATCCGGCCGTAGAACAGCCCGACGTGGAACAGCACCGCGCGCTGCTCGGCCTGCGACAGCCGCCGCGGCATGACCTCGGTGGAGACGAAGTCGGCGAGCTCGGCGTACCGGGCCGACCGCGCGTCGCGGTAGGTGATCTCCGGGGTGCCGTCGGCGGCGGCGCCGAGCACGACCGGGTCCTCGTCGTCGTTGAGGAACTCGTAGCCGTACAGCAGCGACTGCATGTGCCGGGCGAAGTCGATGACCGGGCCGCGGATCTGGTTGTCGTCGGAGGGGTCGATGACCAGCACCCGGTCGGTGGGCAGGTCGACGAGGATGTTGTCGACCGTCAGGTCGCCGTGGATGTGCGACGACGAGCGGAAGGTCGCCAGGTCCTCCCACGCGGCCGGGTTGGCCTGGATGCGGGCGAGGATCCGGTCGAAGTTGTCCAGCTCGGTGCCGTTGACGACGATCCGGTCGCCCTTGAGCGCCTCGGCCAGCGCCGGGTGCGACTCCGCGGCGGCGCGCACGCGCAGCACGAACCGCTCGGTGACGTAGTCGTCGCGCAGCTCCGGGCGGGCCTCGAGCGCGCCGAGCCGGTAGACCCGCGAGTACATGTAGTCCCAGACCTCGGCCAGCTTGGCCGCGCCCTCGGCCAGCGGGTTCTCGTGCACGTACTCGTGCAGGGGGACGCTGCTGGGCCGGTACTCGAGGTCGATCGAGTAGTGGTCCTCGGCGTGCTCCTCGCGCAGCACGGTGACCAGCTGGTCGTGGTCGGCCCGCTCGGCCAGCCAGTCGTGCTGGTTCTTCAGCCGGTGTGCGTACTCCGTGGGCACCATCTTCTTCACGAACAGCTCGCCGGAGCCGTTGGTGGCCAGCAGCGTCACCGCGTTCGACCCGCCCTTGAAGAAGCGGACCAGGCTGACGTTGCCCTTCACCTCCAGCCGGTGCATGACCGTGCTGAGGTGCTGGCGCTGGAAGTAGGCGTCGAGGAAGTGCGTCATCGACCCGGAGATGTCCTGGTCGCGGCCGAGCTTGTTCACGTACCGGTCGGCCGGGGCGAGCTCGGCGCCGGCGAGCGGGTCGCTGGTGCGCCGCGCCCAGTTGACGAACAGGGCGACGACGGCGACGACGATCACCGGCACGTTCACGACGACCCAGGAGGCGGCGGCGAACAGCAGCACCTCGGAGCCGGACAGGCCGGTGCTGCCGGTGACGAAGTCGCGGATCCCGTCGGTGTAGGTGCCCGGGGCGCCGTTGCCGATGCTCGGGCTGACCACGCCGGCCGGCGCCGCGGTGGTGATGACCGCGTCGCGGCTCGACAGCGCCGGGAACACGACGGCGACGGTTCCCGCGGCCGCGGCGACGTAGCAGGCCCACGAGGCCAGCGTCAGCACGCCGTAGCGGGCGAGCTGGCGGCGCTGCCGCAGGAACCGCTGGAAGCCGAAGATGACCGACCACAGCTTGAACCGGGCCCGGTTCTCCAGGTCGGTGTTGAGCCACGCCGTCATCCGCCAGGCCAGCCGCATGAGCGTCGCGTTCTCCCGCACGAGCGCGGCGAACGAGCCGATGAGCAGCAGCGAGACGACCAGCGCGGCGACGGCGGCGAACGGCACGATGCCGGCGATCGGGCCGCCGAACAGCGCGATGACCAGCAGGAACGCCACCGAGACGAGCACGACGTCGATGAGCCGCTCGAGCACGACGGCCATCAGCGTGTACAGCCAGCTGATCCGCAGGGTCTTCGCGATCAGGTAGGAGCGGACGACCTCGCCGACGCGCAGCGGCCAGACGAGGTTGAACAGGTAGCCGATCGACAGGTGCCGGAACTGCCCCGCGAGGCTGCCCCGCCGGACGTTGTCGATCGGCACCTTGGTGCGGGCGGCGCGCAGCACGTGCCCGCCGAGCTGCACCGCGGCGGCGAGCCCGAGCAGCGCCCAGCCGCCGCCGGACAGGCCCGAGGCCAGCCGGTCGAACACGTCGGTGAGCGAGTCCCGGGTGAGGACGACGAAGCCGGCGAGCGAGAGCAGCGCGACGACGATGAGCGCGAGCCGGCCGCGCGAGTAGCGGAGAGCCATCAGAAGTGCGGCACCTCGAGGACCATCAGCCCCGCCGCGAGGGCCGCCTGGCGCCCGGTCTCGGAGTCCTCGAACGCCAGGCTCGCCGACGCGTCGGCGCCGAGCAGCTCCAGCGCCTTGAGGTAGCCCTCCGGGTCGGGCTTGCTGCGGGTCACCTCGTCACCCCACACGACGACGTCGAACAGCGGCGTCAGCCCGTGGGTGTCGAGGATCTGCCGGCCGTTGCCGGACTTGGCGGTGCTCACCAGCGCGGTGCGGTGGGTCGGGGCGACCAGCCGCAGGAACGCGATGAGCGCGTCGTTGGCCGACGTCTCGTGCAGGACCTCGGCGTAGAGCCGGCTCTTGGCCGCGCGGATCGTGTCGACGCCACTGGGGTCGATGCCCGGCAGCAGGTCGGGGATGAAGTCCCGCGAGTCGCGCCCCCAGGTGCCGGCGAACTGCTCGGGCGTCAGCTCGTGGCCCGACTCGGCGAACGCGCCGCGGTAGGCCGCGTAGTTGGCCTCGCGGGTGTCGACGAGGGTGCCGTCGAGGTCGAAGAGCAGGGCCTGCACCGACCCGCCTGGACGCGTCATGCCGTTCGGTCCCCCCAGTGCGTCGGTCCCGGTGCCCGGTCGTGCTGCCACCTCAGGCCCCCGCCCCGTCGCGCGCCGGCTCCCGCTCGGGCTGAGCCGCCGGACGGCCGCGGAACAGCAGCTTGCTGGCGACGAAGTTGGCCGCGAACGACGGCGGCAGCGACACCAACTTACAGACGAAGGCGTCCCACCCCGTGACGTCGTGCAGGAGCTCGATGAGCACCGAGAAGACGACGATCGAGGTCGCGTACCACCCGACGAACAGCGCGAAGGTGGTGCGCGAGCGCTCGGCGGCGAAGGCGTACTTCGTCACGAACAGGTAGACGACGACCACGGCGCAGGCGGCGCTGACCACGTTGGCGACGCCGGGCGAGGCACCCAGCCGCACGCCGAGGGCGAAGACGCCCAGGTCGACGGCGAGGCCGAGGCACGAGCCGAGGAGGAAGCGGACCACCTGCCGCAGCAGGTGCCGCACGCGGCCGCCGCTCACCGGCGGGCCTCCCGGCGGCCGGCGACGACGGCACCGGCGGCGGCCAGCACGATCAGCGCGGACCCGGCGAGGGCGGCGGGCACGACCGCGCCGGCGCCGGCCGGGGCGTAGGCCAGCTGGAGGCGGCCGCCGTCGATCCCGGCGGGCAGGTCCACCGCGAGGGCGGCGCCCTCGACCGTGGTCACCGGGATCTCCTCGCCGTCGAGGGTCGCCGTCATGCCCGGGTAGTACGGGATCCGGGTGGCGAGCGTGCCGCCCTCGTCACCGGTGGAGACGACGTAGGTGTCCATGGGCGCGTCGACGCGGGCGAGGGTGGAGGTCCAGTCCTCCTCGGAGACGCTCACGTCGCCGGTGACCGCGGTGACGCGGCCGGGCAGCCCGTCGGCGCGCTGGTAGCGCAGCCACGTGTCGTTGGCCGCGACCTGGCGCCAGCCGCCCTGCGCGAAGTGGTCGACGACCTCCTGCGGCGCCTCGGCCGACAGCAGCACGACGTCGGAGGACATGAGGTCCAGCCAGGTCAGCCCGGTGTCACCGGCCTCGGCGAGCAGCTGCGCGGGCTCGGAGCAGGTGGCGCCCCAGACCGAGCGGCACCAGTGGTCGTTGAGCGCGGCCTGCCAGACGGCCAGCGAGGCGTAGCCCGGGCGCAGGCCGGCGATGACGTTGCCGCTGCCGTTGACGACGCCGTCGGACCAGCCGCGGTCGCCGTCGAAGCCCCAGGTGACGACGGTGAGCTGCTCGCCGGGCGCGACGGAGGCGGCCCGGAACTGCTCGACCGTGGTGCCCACGTCACGGCCCGGGTCCAGCGCCCGGAGCGGGGCGCCGTTGCTGTCGGGGTTGCCCTTGATGACGTCGTCGCGTTCCTGGACGGTGACCATCATCTGCTCGCCCAGCGGGAAGCCGGAGGCGACGGCGAGGACCAGCACGACGCCGGCCAGGGCCGGCACCGCCGGGCGGGCGCCGGCGCGGCCGCCGGTGGAGCCGCGCAGCACGGCGACCAGCGCGGCGAGCGCCACGAGGGCGACGACGAACGCCAGCGCGTGCCACTTGACCAGCACGGGGGCGCGGGAGAAGGCGAGCGCGGCCTGGGCGGCGGCGATCCCGCCGGCCAGCGCGATCCGCCGGCGGGTGAGCACCGGCGCGGCGGCCAGCGCGATCAGCACCAGCAGCGGGAGGAAGACCTCGACGTAGACGAGGTAGCGCACCGGGTAGCGGAAGACCGACACCGTGGTGGGCAGCTGGGTGGCGACGACGGCGGCGGCCCACACCAGGCCGGCGGTGAGCACCCCGGGCCGGCGCCAGGCGGCGCGCCAGTCGACCAGCGCGGCGGCGGGCAGGGCCACCAGCATCGTGGCCATGGCCGGGACCAGGCCGATCGTGCCGGTCCAGGCGTTGGTCTGGCCGAGCAGCGTGGTGCCGCCGAGCAGCACGTCGGCGAGGTTGGGCACGCCGAAGCCGGCGTTGCCGATGAGCGGGTCGGCGCCCTGGCGGCCCATGACCTCCGACAGCTGCAGGGTGGCGACGAAGGTCGGCAGCGCGACGACGAGCCCGCCGACGGCGGCCGCGACCCGCGACAGCGCGCGGGCGTTGACCAGCGCCGCCTTCCAGGAGCCGTACTCGCGGCGGTACTCGACGAGCTGGCCGACGATCACCAGCCCGGCGAAGGGGAAGGCGTAGGGGTTGCCGGAGGTCAGCAGCGCCCAGGTGGCGAGACCGGTGCCCAGCACGCCCACGGCCGAGCGGCTGCGCAGGCCGGCCCACAGCCACGGCAGACAGGCGGTGGCCCACAGCAGCGGCCACCAGGAGCTGCCGTACCAGACGAGGAAGCCGCTGGAGCCGATGCCGACGGCGCCGGCGACGGCGAGCGCGGGCCGCACGCCGTACTGCAGCAGGACGACGACGGCGCCCGCGCCGAGCACCAGGATCATCCCGGCGCCGTAGGCCCAGGAGATGGCGAGGAAGTCCCCGGAGCGGCCGACGACCGCCTGCACCAGCCAGTGCAGCGGGTCCAGCACGCCGTACTGCATGTCGGCGACGACGTTGCCGCCCATCCCGAGGTCGGGGTCCATGAGCGGCGGCCGGCCGCCCTCGAGGTTCTGGCCCAGCCACCAGGTCATGGGGCCGAACTGCGCCTGCGAGTCGTCGAACCAGAAGAACCGGGGCGCCCAGTGGCGGACCAGCAGCAGCTGCAGGCCCTGGGCGACGAGGTAGCCGGCGAGGGCGAGCACCCAGGTGGCGGCGCGCGGGCCGCGCGGGGCGCGGTCGGCGTCGGGGGTCCGCTCGGGCACCGGCGGGGTCTCGCGGTCGAGGACGGCGGCGCGGGAGCCGGTGTCTGCGTTCATGGGGTCTCGGCCTTCTCGTCCGACGCGGGCGGCCTGACCGGCCGGGCCCGCGGCACCGAAGGCGCTCCCGTCGGGAGGCGGGCCCGACCGGTGCTCGTGGGGCGTTCCGGGAGCCGACTGTATCCGCGCGTGGACGGCCCTGGGGCGAACCGGTCCGGTCCGGTGCCACCCTGTCCCCGTGCCTCCCACTCGTCCCACGGACCCCGCCGGACTGCTCGCCGCGGCGCTGCGCCGCGACCCCTCCGCCCCCCTGGTCACCGCCTACGACGACGCCACCGGCGAGCGCGTGGAGCTGTCGGCCACGACCCTGGCGAACTGGGTCGCGAAGACGGCGAACCTGCTGCAGGACGAGTTCGACGTGGGCCCGGGCAGTGCGGTCGCCGTCGCCCTGCCGGTGCACTGGCAGACCGCCGCGGTGCTGCTCGGCGTGTGGAGCTGCGGCGCCGCGGTGCTCGACACCGCCGCCGAGGACGACGGCCGCCTCGACGCCGCCGACGTCGTCCTCGCCGCCCAGGACCGGCTCGCGCCGCTGGAGGAGCAGGACCTCCCCGACCTCATGGGCCTGTCGCTGCACCCGCTCGGGATGGGCATGACGGGCTACGCCGGCCCGGCGCGCGACTTCGCCCTCGAGGTGCGGACGCACGGCGACGTCTTCACCCCCTACCGGCAGCCGGACCCGGCCTCCCCCGGCCTGTCGGCCGGCGGCCTGCAGCTGACGCTCGGCGCGCTGGCCGGCGCCGCCGAGGAGCTCGCCGGGCGGCTGGGCCTAGCGGCCGGGGACCGGGTGCTGGTCGACGAGCGGACCGCGGAGGAGGCAGGGCCGGTCGCCTGGCTGCTCGCGCCGCTGGCGGCGGGCGCCTCGCTGGTGCTCGTGCGGCACCCCGACCCGGCCGCTCTGCGCGGCCGGGCGGAGGCCGAACGGGTCACCGCTACGCTCGGCGTCCGGATCGAGGGCATCCGCGAGCTGGGCCGGCCCGCCTGAGGCGGCCGCCCACCGCGCCGGGAGAGACGGTGGTCAGCTGATGGACAAGGTCGTCGCGAGCGCGCGGGAGGCGGTGGCCGACGTCGGCGACGGCGCCGTCCTCGCCGTGGGCGGGTTCGGGCTCTGCGGTGTCCCGGTGGCGCTGATCGACGCGCTGCTGGAGAAGGGCGCGCGGGACCTGACGACCATCTCCAACAACTGCGGCGTCGACGACCAGGCGCTCGGGGTGCTGCTCTACGCCGGGCGCATCCGCCGCACGATCAGTTCGTTCGTCGGCGGCAACAAGGAGCTCGCCCGGCTGTACCTCTCCGGTGAGCTGGAGGTCGAGCTGACCCCGCAGGGCACGCTGGCCGAGCGGCTGCGGGCCGGCGGCGCCGGGATCCCCGCCTTCTACACGCCCACCGGCGTGGGCACGATGGTCGCCGACGGGGGCATCCCGGTGCGCTACGACGCCGAGGGCACCGTGGTCGAGACCAGCGCGCCGAAGGAGACCCGCGTCTTCGACGGCACCGAGTACGTGCTCGAGACCGCGCTGACCGCCGACTTCGGCCTGGTGCGCGCCGCGGTCGGCGACCGGCACGGCAACCTGGTCTTCCACGAGTCGGCGATGAACTTCAACCCGCTGGCCGGCATGGCCGGGCGGGTCACGATCGCCGAGGTCGAGGAGCTCGTCGAGCCCGGCGAGATCACCCCCGAGCACGTGCACCTGCCCGGTGTCTTCGTCGACCGGGTGGTCGTCGTCGGCGCGGAGGGCAAGAAGATCGAGCGGCGCACCACGCGCCCCCGCCCGGCCGCGGTCGCGGAGTCCGCTCCGCCGGCCGCCGGCGGCGAAGAGGCCACGGAGGAGAACGCGTGACGCTGACCCGCGACCAGCTCGCCGCCCGGGTGGCCCAGGAGCTGCAGGACGGCTCCTACGTCAACCTGGGCATCGGCATGCCCACGCTGGTGCCCAACCACGTCCCCGACGGCGTGCACGTGGTCCTGCACAGCGAGAACGGCGTCCTCGGCGTCGGTCCGTACCCCTTCGAGGGCGACGAGGACCCCGACCTGATCAACGCCGGCAAGGAGACCGTCACGATCCTGCCGGGCGCGAGCTTCTTCGACTCCGCGATGAGCTTCGGGATGATCCGCGGCAAGCACCTGGACCTCGCCATCCTCGGCGCGATGCAGGTCAACCCCCGCGGCGACCTGGCCAACTGGCTGATCCCCGGGAAGATGGTCAACGGCATGGGCGGGGCGATGGACCTCGTCCACGGCGCGCGCCGCGTGGTGATCATGATGGAGCACGTGGCCCGCGACGGGTCGCCGAAGCTGGTCGAGGAGTGCTCGCTGCCGCTGACCGGCAAGGCGTGCGTCGACCGGGTGGTCACCGACCTCGCCGTCGTCGACGTCACGCCCGAGGGGTTCGTGCTGCGCGAGGTGGCGCCGGGCGTCAGCGCCGACGAGGTCGTCGAGAAGACCGGTGCCCCGCTCGCGGTGCCGGGCGACGTGCCCACGATGGCCCTGCCGGCCACGGTCTGACCCGGTCGTGACCACGGCACCGCTCCCCCGGTGACGTTCTCGGTCGTCGCCCGCGACCCCGTCACCGGGGACATGGGCATCGCGGTCTCCTCGTGCATCCTGGCCGTCGGCCGGGCGGTCCCCAGCGCCCGCCCGGGCGTCGGCGTCGTCGCCGTGCAGGCGCGCAGCCCGCGCGGCCTCGGGCACGTGCTGCTCGGCGGGCTCGCCGAGGGCACCGCGCCGGCGGTGCTGGTGCGCCGGGCCGCGCACGCCGCGGAGGACGTCGACCGGCAGATCGCCGTGCTCGCCACCGACGGGTCCGTCGCCGCCGACACCGGCCCCGGCTCGTTCCCGGTCAGCGGCCACCTCGTCGGCGGGGGCTGGAGCGTCCAGGGCAACATGCTCGCCTCCCCGGACGTGCTCCCGGCGATGGCCGCGGCGTACGAGGCCGCCGCGGGCGGGCTGCCCGATCGGCTGCTGGCCGCGCTCGCCGCGGGCCAGGACGCCGGGGGCGACCTGCGCGGGCGGCAGTCGGCGGCACTGCTCGTGGTGAGCGGGCAGCCGGCGTCGGAGGAGGACGACGGGGTGCGGATGGACCTGCGCGTCGACGACTCGGGCGACCCGGTCGCCCAGCTGCGGATGCTGCGCAACCTGCAGCGCGCCTACGACGAGCGCGACTACGACACCCTGGCCCTGTTCGCCCCCGAGGGCGCCCGCGACCTCTACGCCGCGCTGGCCGCCTCGCGGCGCGGCGACCGGGAGGGCGCCCGCGCCGCGCTGGCCGCCGTCCGCCGTCGCCCGGGCTGGTCGGCGTGGCTGGCCTCGATGGCCGGCGACTCGCGGCTGGCCGCGGTGTCCCGGCTGCTCGACTGACGTGGCCGCCGACGTCCCGGCCGACGGCATCCCCGCCGACGGACCCGCCGGCGAGCCCGCGCGCGACGGGCTGCTGCGCCAGCTGACCCGCTTCGTCGCCGTGGGCGCCCTGTCGGCCGTCGTCGACCTCGGCGTCTACACCCTCGGCCTGCACCTGGGGCTGGCCACCTGGCTCGCCCGGGCGATCAGCTTCGTCTGCGGCACGACGACCGCCTACGTCCTCAACCGGCGCTGGGCGTTCGGCGTCGAGGGCGGGTCGCGGCGGGTGGCCGGGTTCGTGCTGCTCTACGGCACCACGTTCGGGGTGGTCCTGGCGGTCAACGCGCTCGCCCTGCTGTGGCTGCCGCAGCGGTGGTGGGCGCCGACGCTGGCCTGGGCGGTGTCGCAGGGCCTGGGCACCGCCGTCAACTTCGTCGTGCTGCGGACGGTGGTCTTCCGCCGCTGACGGCGCTCAGGCGCTCTCGCCGACCTCCGCCGGCACGCCGCGGATCTGCTCGATGATCGCGGTCGTGGACACCGCCGGGGTGCGCTCCAGGTAGACGACCCGGCAGACGTCGCCGAGGCCGTCGAAGCGGCCCGCCCAGTCGTCGCCCATGACG
The DNA here is from genome assembly GCF_054049975.1 of Geodermatophilus sp. SYSU D01119. Classification (NCBI taxonomy): domain Bacteria; kingdom Bacillati; phylum Actinomycetota; class Actinomycetes; order Geodermatophilales; family Geodermatophilaceae; genus Geodermatophilus; species Geodermatophilus sp. SYSU D01119. The sequence continues at coordinate 110,455 of NZ_JBJGYL010000014.1, forward strand.
AGGACGTCAGCCCGCTGCTCGACGAGGTACCGCCGCTTGGCCTCCAGGCTGTGCTCGACGAACACCTCGTCGACGCACCGCAGCGCGCCGACGATCGCCATGCGCGCCGCGAGCGGGTAGACCGGTGAGCGCCCCTTCTTGCCGCGGTTGAGCTCGTCGGAGCTGATGCCCACGACGAGCCGGTCCCCGAGCGCCGCGGCCCGCTCGAGCAGCCGGAGGTGGCCGGCGTGGAACACGTCGAAGGTGCCGAAGGTGACCACCCGGGTGGGGCCGGGCACCGGCGCCAGGCTCACGTGGTCTCCGGCCGGAGGGAGCGCAGGACCGCCGGGTCGATCTCCCGGTCGTGCAGGGGCAGGACCAGCTCGGTGACCAGGTCGGTCAGCTCGGCGACGCGCAGGTGGAGCCGCCGCTCCTCGTGCAGGCCGTCCCGCAGCCGCGCCACCTCCTCGCGGAGCGCGCCCACCTCGTCGCCGAGGCCGCGCAGCCGGGCCACCTCCGCCTCGAGCTCACGGGTCCGGCCGTGCGCCTCGTCGAGCTCCTCGCGCAGCCGGTCGTCGGCGGCGCGGAGGTCGGCGAACTCCTGCTGCAGGGCGGACAGCTGCCCGGCCAGCTCGAGGCCGGCGGGTGCCAGGGCCCGGCGCACCAGGTGCGCCGGCCGGGCCAGGGGGCGCCGGGGCGCCGCGTCGTCGGGGGTCAACTGTTCCTCCGTCGCAGGGTGATGCGCCACAGGTCGGTGAGGCGCTCCTCGGGGGCGCCGGCCCAGGAGACCGGCTCGGTGCACGGGACCACCTCGTCGGCGACGAGCCGGTGCCGCGCCGCCTCGGCGAGGACGTCGTCGAGGCGGAGGTGGCGGTGGGGGGCGATCCCCGGGTGGGCGTGGTCGGCGACGACGTCGAGGTGGGCGGTCCCGCCGCGGCGCAGCAGCATCCCGCAGAGCCGGAACACGTTGTCCCGGCCGCGGTCCTCCAGCGCGTTGAGCAGGCGGCGTCCGAGCACGGTCCAGGCGCCCGGGTGCCCGGCGGCGAGCTCGGCGCCCAGCCGGAGGACGAGGCGGGTGTCGAGGAGGTTGAGGACGTCGAACGCGACGTCGAGGTCCCGCTCCCCCGCCGCCCGGCGGGCTGTCCCCACGGCGTAGCGGGAGAAGTCGACAGCGCGCACGGTCCGGCCCGCGGCGGCCAGCGCCAGGGCGTCCGAGCCCAGCCCGCAGCCGAGGTCGAGCACCGGCGCACCGTCGGGGGCCATCGCGTGCAGCGCCCGGGCGAGGCCGCTCATCGCGCGGGCGGGGCGGGGCTCCTCGGTGGCGAGGACGATCTCGTCCTCCCAGCCCTCGCGCTCGACGTTGTAGTCGGCGAACCAGCCGTAGAAGCGGTCGGCCGTCTCCGGCGGGATGTCGAACTGGTAGGCCGGGTCCGGCACGCGCCACCCGGGGCCGAAGAGCTCGACCAACATCCGCTCGGGGTCCCGCGGCGCCGGCTCCGGGCGGCCCTCGACCAGCACGGTCACCGGCGGGAGGAGGTCCTCCTCGGTCGCCTCGGTGCGGATCGGGAAGTGCTGGAACCAGCGCCCCTCGAGCAGGAACCCGGTGAAGACGTCGACGTAGTGATCGGGCCGGCCGTCGTGCTCGACGAGGACCTGGAGGTGGCCGGCCGACAGGCGCAGCACCCGGTGTCCGGCGCCGGCCAGCACCCGGCCGAGCTCGAACGCCTCGAGCACCACGTCCACCGGGGCCGAGAGCCGGCTGAGGTAGGCGAGGTCGGCGTCGTCGTCGTGCGGGAGGACGTGCCCGTCCTCCCGCAC